>JBFJTQ010000436.1:0-3931 GCA_041625275.1 Binatia bacterium
ACCTTGTAGTTTTCTGCGAGCTGTGGTGAAGGGTGTTGCACATCGAGGTAAAAGGCGACAAGAAGCAAAGCACCACAAAGAGCATTGAAATAGTTCGTTTCTATGCCTTCGCTGCTCCGGGCTCGTCCCTCGCTCGGCACAGGTCGTCAATCTCAACAGCGGAATCCGGGATAAAAACATTTCCCATTGCGTAAGGGGCGATGGCTAATCAGACGATGGCGCGAATCTGTTGGACCCGTGGTCATGCCAGCGATAAACTTCCACCTCGGATCGCGCGAACATGGTTTTCTTCAGAGGCATGGTTTTATAGCTACTTGACTATTTTCTTCCCGGCGACACTCTCGCCGTGCTTTTTTCATGAAACCTAGCCGGCTCTTGAACCAAAAAGGGTTTTAGTATTTATTAGGATGCTATTGTTCCTGGTCACGAGAGCACCGCTAGTGTCTAACAAATTAATATGACTAGGGTTCTTGTCATCGAGAAACACGGGGAAATGCGGGCACTGATCGACCGCAAGTTCGCCGATGGTCTGTCCGTTGAATCCGTTGTTAACTTAGAGGCAGCATGGGAAAATCTTAAGAAAGATAATTTCCATCTCGTCATTTGGGACACGCACTCGGACCCGGCGGACAGCGTCAGCGTGGTGAAGGTCATCAAGAAGTTCGCCCGACGCGCCCCGCAAAGCAAAACCATCATCGTCTCCGATCTGAAAGAGCCGGAAATCATCAGCGCTCGCGATCTCAAGTGCCAATGGCTCCAGGAGCCGCTGGACGAGGCGGAATTCTTTGCTCTTTTGGAAACCGACCTTCGAACAAAAGAGCCAAGTTTTTCGGAACGAGCCGCCAATCCGGAGCTGGACGTACCCACCGAATTTGAGGGGATACTGGCGATTAGCCTCAGCATGCGGTCGGTGCTGCAGCAAATCGTTGAAGCGGCGGTCGCCGATATTCCAGTCCTTATCACTGGGGAAACCGGCACCGGCAAAGATCTCGTCGCCGCTGCGATTCACAGGAGGAGCAAAAGAAAAGACTTTCAATATCTACCCGTCAACATGGGGGCTATCGCGACCGAGCTGATTCCGAGCGAATTGTTTGGCCACGAAAAGGGCGCCTACACGGGCGCCTCGGAAGCGCGCGCAGGTTTTTTTGAACAGGCTCAGGGTGGAACCATCTTCCTGGATGAGATTACGACCATGGATGAGAGAACCCAAGTGAGCCTCTTGCGAGTTCTCGAGACCAAAACGATTCGGCGAGTTCGCGGCGAGAAAGATATCAAAGTCAATGTGCGTGTGATCGCGGCAACGAACGAAGACATCGAAGAAGCCGTAAAAGGCGGACGCTTCCGCGAAGATCTCTACTACCGGCTCGACGTATTTCGAATTCATCTCCCTCCGCTACGAGAAAGGCCGGGAGGTGTCACGTTGCTTACCGATCACTACGTAGCGCGTTTTGATGAGCTCTATGATCGGAACATCCGCGTCGTGTCCCCCGAGACCTACCGTTTGCTGCGGCGTTACACTTGGCCGGGTAACGTGCGAGAACTAAAAAACGTCATTCAGCGGGCCGTGCTGCTCGCCAAAGGCGCGGAGCTTATACCCGATCTCCTCCCGGCACGGATCCGAGAAATTGCCGATAGCGGCGCAAGAGACACGCAGCCGCACTATCCCATTCAACTCGGGATGAGCCTCGCTGATGTTGAGAAAGAATTCATCAAAATGACGCTATCTTCCGTCAGCGGCAATAAAATGAAGGCGGCGTCCATCTTGGGAATTAGCCGCAGGGCTCTGTATAACAAACTGAAGAGACACGGCCTTCTCTAGTGTAAAAGTTATGCACGTCGTTTTCAGGATTTAGCGGATTTCCTTGTAACAAAATCGGCACATTGTCCTGCCGCCGATTCAACTGTGTAGAATATTCACTGTACCATCGTTTCTAGTTCTCGTAGTGTAAATTGTACGCACAATCCGACTGCGAATAGGACGCCTCGCCTGTCCCCAATTTTTATTAACCCGTTGATTTAGCAAGACATTTTTAGTTTGGCCCACTCCTTGCCACTTCTCTTGTGTCGTCCCGACGAAAGAGCCGACGGGGTCTCAAATGACCGGCGTAGCACGACAACCTGTGAGCGAATACGTGGAGGCGAGAAAGGTATTGTTAGTGTGTAGCGGTATGTGTAGGGAAGTCGAAAACTGTCTGCAGCACGCAGGATGTCACGTGACCAAAGTCGATCAAGGTTCAGCGGCCATGAATCGCGCCAGGCATGAAGCGCTCGATGCCGCGATCCTCATCTCAACTGGACCGGAAATGGATCTTGCCGAGACCGCGCTGAATTTGCGTGACATCAATCCTTCTATGACCATTATTTTTGTTGCCGACCTGCAAGCCGAGAACCAAGAAGCAGATCAAACGGACGCCATTGCTCATGCCATACCGAAAGCAACAGTACTCACGGCTGGAGAGCTGGGACTGTATCTTGATTCACCTGAATGGAATGCCCATTCCGTAACGAAGCTGACACGGTGAACGCAGCAGAGGGATCAAGATCCTCGACCGGTAAAATAACTTTGCTGTCAGGATAAATAAAGAGGAGGGAAAAATGAAAATTCGTTACTTGACTATTTTTCTAGGCATGGTGGGGCTGCTTCACTGGGCTGCCATTCCCCCCGCCGGGGCTAATGATTTTTACGCAGGAAAAACCATTCGTGTCACGGTCGGTTTTTCCGCCGGCGGCGGGTATGATACCTACGCCAGGTTGATTGCTAGGCACATGAACAAGCATATACCTGGGAATCCGACCATGATCGTCGAGAACATGACAGGGGCGGGAAGCCTCGTGGCTGCGAATTACACCTATAACAAAGCGCCGCGCGATGGGACCTTTATCGGTGTCTGGAATAGCGCCTACGTTCTCTACCAAGGGCTCGGCGACAGAGCCGTCCGAATAGATGGGAGACGGTTGGGATGGATCGGGGCCCCGGTGAAAGGATCGCCGCACTGCAGCGTCATGGCCTTTTCCGGCGTGAAAAGCATAGACGAAATCGTGAAAACCGGTAAGGCGCTCAAAATGGGGGCCACTAGGGCAGGTTCGACATACAATGACTTACCTAAGGTGCTTAACCAAACCATTGGTACGAAGTTCAATGTTATTACCGGCTACCCCGGAACCTCCCACATCACCGTTGCCATGCGCTCGCGGGAAGTTGAAGGTGGGTGCTGGGGGTGGGAGTCTGCCAGAGTTACCGCGCGGGCCATGCTCGACGCGTCTGGGGATGATAAGTTGATACCGATCATCAACCACAAAAAGTGGGAGGACAAGGAAGTTGTCGACGTACCGGTTACCCGCGATTATATCAGGGCAAAAGGCGGCGATGATGGCGTGGCGATCTACAACGCGTGGGTTAACCAGTATGAGTTTCAGCGTCCAATGGTAGCGCCACCCGGCCTGCCGAAGGAAAGACTGGACACATTGCGCAAGGCTTTTAAGGATACCTTTGAAGACCCTGAATTTCAAAGCGAAGCAAAGAAATCGAAGTTGGAAGTCGAGTATGTTTCGCCGGACGAAATCAACGGTCTGGTAAATGAAATCCTGAGCATTTCCCCGAAAACAAAGCAGGGACTCCAGTTCCTGGTAAGAAAATCCAAAAAGAAATAAACGAGATCTCAAGACCAACTCAATGACGCAATAAACCGGCGGCCAATGTTCTCGAGGAGCATTGGCCGCCGGAGTCTCCGGTGATGCGGTCCCATCGCGGCAACCGCAGTGCCGGAGGAGAAGAAGGAATGGCAACGGAACCAAATCTTTGGTTCGCTAGATAGAGCTTTCGTTCCTCTTTGCTTCCGCGCTATTCTGGGTATTCCAAGGAGAATTCCATGCTCGATTATCTTTACGCTTTCAATGACGGGCTGATCAGCATTTTGCCGTTATCCGCACA
>JBFJTQ010000437.1:0-3928 GCA_041625275.1 Binatia bacterium
AGAGGGTAGCTTAAGGGCCTTTATATGGTCGTGTATAACCTGCTCTGCGCGAAAAAACACAAATTCGAAGGCTGGTTTCCGAGTTTTGAAGATTACCAGAAACAAGCCGAGAAAAAGCAGATTTCCTGCCCGAGCTGTGGCACCACAAAGGTAGAGCGTCTGCCCCACGCTTGCGCGGTGCACGTCAAAAAAGAGCCTCCTGCTGCCGAGAAAAAGCGGTCGCCACGAAAGGTCCCCCCGACCCCTTTGACAGCCGCAGAATTCAAGGAGCTGGTCATTCGCGTCCATCACTATATTAAAGAAAATTTCGAGGACGTTGGGCCCCGCTTCGCTGAGGAGGCACGTCAAATTCACTGCGGGAAATCGGAGGAGCGCGCCATCCACGGTACCGCCACCCCTGAAGAGCAAGGTCAACTGACGGAGGAGGGTATTCCTTTTGCTACGATTCCCAAGCCCGAGCTTGACGGTTGATCTTCGCTAACCGGGGCGCCGAGGCGTAATTTCCTCGGTCCGGTCGGATTCGACGAACTGGGTACATCTTTCCCGCCCTGCAGAATGCGGCCCGATCTTCGACTTGCAATTTCGTCCCACCTGCGAAATACGAACTGTTCATGTTTACCTCCGAAGGAAAGCGGAGATTAGAAAGACATGCTGCTAATCAATAATCAGACCGTGGAGCAGATTCTCGACATCAAGGGTTGCATGGAAGCCCTGGAAACCGGCTACCGGGATTTGCTGAACGAACGCGCGGTTTACCGCGGCCGGATCGACGTCTTCGTCCCTAGCGATGACCCGAACTTGATGTACCGCTGGGGAACCATGGAGGGCGCCTGCCGCGCGTATGAAACCTTCGCCATTCGAATGAAATCCGATATGCTTGAGTGGCCGCAAGGTAAGACCGTTGAGAAATACTGCGTCGAGCCTGGCACGTACTGCGGCTTGGTCATGGTGTTTTCGACCCGAAATGGCGAGCCGCTGGCGATCATCAACGACGGTATAATTCAGCATATGCGCGTTGGCGGCTGCGCCGGGCTGGGAGCCAAATACTTATCCCGGGAAGACTCCGCCATCGTCGGCATTCTGGGTTCCGGAGGGATGGCGCGAACTTACCTGATGGCTTTCAACGAAGTTCGAAAGTTGCGTCAGGTGAGAGTCTATAGCCCGACACAAAAAAATCGGGACGCCTTCGCGCGCGAGATGAGCCAGAAACTGGGACTTGACGTCGTGCCGGTGGAACGAACCGAAGATGCGGTTCGGGGCTGCCACATCGTTGCGACCTGCACAGATTCGATCCGAGTCGTGGTTGGAGAACCCTCCTGGATTGAGCCGGGCATGCATTTGACCTGTGTTAAGGCGAATGAATGGCACCCGGACATCGTCAATCATTCCGACCTGGTGATCAAAATGGGCCGGGCAACGATGAATCTGGACAAGGGGATGCGCCGTATCGGGGCGGAAGCGGCTCTGGTAGCCGGTACGGAAGAGGAAGTGAAGAGGATTGCTAACCCCGCGGTGGACATTTTCTCCAAAGAGTTTCCGCTACTGACCGATGTCATGGCGGGCACGCTTGCGGGTCGGACGGACCCCGGACAAGTAACCTTTTTCGCAAACAGCGGCACCCAGGGGCTCCAGTTTGCCTCGACCGCAGGTTATGTGGTCCGCGAGGCAAGGAGACGTGGTTTGGGTCAGGAAATTCCAACGAGCTGGTTTCTGCAAGACATTAGAGACTAATACGAACGTCATTACAAATGTTACATAAGGCGAGCATGAAAGGGAACGACCATGAAGGCCGCAGGCGCTGGAGCGTGCAGACGAATGCAGGCCCGTACGCTCGGAGTAAGCACCTAAAGGGGCTGGTGCGGGTGGCCCTCGTGGTCATGACCTATCGGCTGTGGCCGGAAGGGTCGTTCCCTGGAACGTCAACCTACTTAGGGCGTTCGTATTAGTCGGAGAGACAAGGTTCCAACGTGTCAGGTACGACAAAAATCCCAAGGTTTACGACGGAGGAAGCCGTCGCCCGTTTGCGGCAGGCCGTCCATTTCAAGGCGGGAAACTTCTATGCGATGTATTCGAGCATCCTGGGCGGCATTGTCACGGACCCGGCGCTCATGGTGTTGCCCCTTGATGATCATATGGTCCACCGCGGCCATGGGGTCTTTGACACGGCAACACTCACGTACGGGATGATCTATCAGCTTGACCCGCACTTGGACCGGCTGTTGCGGTCGGCGGAGTTGGCGCGCATCCCCGTGCCCTTTGAGCGCGCCACACTACGACAAATCATACTGGAGACTGCGGCAGCGAGTGGTCAGCGGGATGGCTCCATCCGTTATTGGTTGTCTGCCGGTCCCGGAGGGTTCGGTTTGGGACCCGGGGACTGCGTCGGGAGCAGTTTCTACGCGATTGTCTTTAGGCAGGAAGCTTACCCTGAGACCTACTACAGCGAGGGCATCAAGGTCGTTACGAGCGCCATCCCGATCAAACCACCTCTGTTCGCCCGGACCAAATCAACCAACTACCTGCCCAATGTGCTCGTGGTCCTCGAGGCAAAGGATCAAGGCGCGGACAACGGCATTTTCATCGACCAGCAAGGCATGTTGGCCGAGAGTTCCAACATGAACGTGGCCTTTGTAACGCCGGAGCGCGTCTTTCGCCACCCCCCTTTCGACGCGATCCTCTCAGGCATCACCATCCAGAGGGTGCTGAAATTCGCCCATCGCTTGGTCGATACGGGAGATTTGAAAGGGATAACGCTTGCTCCTGTGCCCGTGGCCGAGGGAAAACAGTCAGCCGAGATGATGTTGATCGGCAGCTCCATCAAGGTCGCGCCGGTCGTGCAATGGGACGGCAGACTAGTCGGGGACGGCAAGCCCGGTCCGATTACGAAAAAGCTGCTCCAAATGTGGAACGAAGACGTGCGCTCAGCGGCCGATCAACTGGTGCCCGTGCCTTATGTGTGACCTGCATTTCCCGCAGCCCAGGGCTCAAGAGCGTGCCGGCGCATACCCCAACACGGACCCGAGCCAGCGCTCGACCTCGGCCACCGTCATTCCCTTTCGCGCCGCGTAGGACTCCACCTGGTCTTTACCGATGGCACTCACGGCGAAGTATTGGGCTTCCTTATGGGCGAAATAGAGGCCGCACACCGACGCGGCCGGAATCATCGCGTAGCTCTCCGTCAAGGTGATTCCGGTTGCGTCCTTGACCCCCAGCAAATCGAATAGGATGGGTTTTTCCGTGTGGTCCGGACAGGCCGGATAGCCCGGCGCGGGGCGTATGCCGCGATACCTCTCCGCGACGAGATCCGCGCTCGTCAGATGCTCGCTTCTCCCATAACCCCATTCGTCCCGCACCCGCTTGTGCAGAAACTCGGCAAGGGCTTCCGCCAAGCGGTCCGCCAGGGCTTTGGCCATGATCGCATTGTACTGGTCGTGATCCTTCTCGAACCGCTCGGCCAGTTCTTGCGCGCCGTGGCCGGCGGTCACGGCGAAAGCGCCGATATAGTCCACGAAGCCGCTGTCCAGGGGCGCGACGAAATCGACAAGTGCTAATTGCGGTTTGCGCCGCTCGTTGTCCTTCTGCTGGCGCAGGGTGTGAAGGCGCGCCAGCTCTTGGACTCGCGTTGTATCCGTATAGAGCACGATATCATCGCCCGCGCTATTGGCTGGGAAGAATCCATAAACCGCTCGGGCCTCAAGAAGCTTTTTATCAACGATTTGCCGGAGCAGTTCTTGGGCGTTGGCGAACAATTCCCGCGCGGCCGGCCCTCTCGCAGGGTCATCCAATAGCTCGGGGTAGCGCCCGCGCATTTCCCAAGCGTGGAAAAAAGGCGACCAATCGATATAGGGAATCAACGCCGATAAGGATACGTCCGCAAGCACGCGACGACCCGTAAACTCGGGCACGCAGATTTGGTTTTCGTCCCACT
>JBFJTQ010000438.1:0-3928 GCA_041625275.1 Binatia bacterium
CCGAGCAGCGCCGGCAGCGCCAGGGGAAGGGTGATCGTCCATGCGGTGCGCCATTTATTGGCCCCCAGGATCTCCGCAGCATCCTCCAGATCCGACGAGATGAGCTCGCACACGTTGGCGATCATGGAAAACACATAGGGAAAACTGTAAAGGGCCATGACGAATATCAAACCCTGCATCGTGAAAATGTTGAAAAAAAATTCCTCCGAACCTGTCACCGCTCGGTAAAACTTGTTGAGGGCGCCCGCGTTGGGGCCGGCCAGCAGTGTCCATGCAAAAGCGCCCAGGAAGGGCGGCGTCACGAACGACGCCATGACCAGCGCGCGGATCGGCTTCTTCCACGGCAGGTCTGTTCGCGTCACCAACCACGCAAGCAGCGTACCGATAAAGACCGCGAGCACACCCACCCAGAAGGAAATGATTAGCGTGTTCCAGATCGCCTTGAGAAATTGCTGATTGGTAAAAACCTCGAGGTACCTGTGAAGTGTAACCCCCGATTCATCCCACAGGCTGGCTCGGAAAATCGACCCTAAGGGAAACAGCATCAGGAAAACGAGAAACAGCCCCGCCCCAAGCCACACGGGAAACGTTGGGTCCCCCAAGTGCAGAACCGACCAGCCCGTGTGGCTTACCCGATCGAGCGTCCTCGTTCCTGATGCGGGCATTAAAACTTCTGTACAGCCTTAAGCGCCGAAAATTTCCACGAAGCGCTTCTTGATCTCGGCGTTACGCTTTTCAAGCTCGTCGGCATCGGCCGGCAAGAGGTTCAGGTCCTTAAGCTTCGGTTTGTCCGCCGGATACGTCACATCCGGATGACCGGTGTACAAACCCTCCCGATCTGCCAGGAGTTGCTGGGACTCCTTGGAAAATATGAACTCCGTAAAAAGTTTGGCTGCGTTTGGGTGCGGCGCGTCCTTGGCGATGGCCACCGGCGATACCACCAGGGGAACCCCCTCCTTTGGATAAACGATCTTGATCGGGTTTCCCTGCTTTTGAGTTTTGTAATAAAAATATTCCGCGCCATTGACACCCACGGGCCTTTCCCCCGAGGCGACCACGCCGGCCGGATCATTTGCGGATTGGACCAAGTGTATTTTGTTTTTTGCCAGATCGCGGAAGTAGTCCCAGTTGTACAGATTAATAAGTGCCAGCACATGCGTCATGATGATCCCGCTGTAGCCCGGATGAGCTGAAACCAGTTTGCCGCTCCATTTGGAATTCACCAGGTCTTTCCAGCTCTTCGGCGCATCTTTTTCCGGAACAACCTTGGGATTGTGGGCTATCACCGACAAAGTGGCGCGCATCCCGTAATAAAAACCATTCTTGTCTTTGAACCCTTCTGGAAAAACGTTCACTCCTTGGGGCGTGTGTTTGAGCAATAACCCCTTCTCCTTGAGAAGCTCAAAATGACCGGCATCGGAGGTATGGATGAGATCGACATTCTTTATCCCTGCCGAAGATTCCTGCATAACCCGCTGCAAGACTCGCTGCGAGCCGGTGCGGTGCACCTCCACTTCGATTCCCTTGTACTTGTTCTGAAAAGCATTGGCGAGGGCCGTCGAAGAAGGGAGCGC
Source organism: Binatia bacterium (assembly GCA_041625275.1). Taxonomy (GTDB): domain Bacteria; phylum Desulfobacterota; class Binatia; order UBA9968; family UBA9968; genus JBFJNS01. The sequence goes on from JBFJTQ010000438.1 coordinate 1,575, forward strand.
TAACGACGTATACCAAACGACCTTCCCCTCTTTTCTGGCTGCTTGAACAAGCGATGCATCTTGGGGAAAGGCCTGACTAAACCAGCCAACACATAGGGATAGCGTAACAACGCAAAGCTTTGCTTTCATGGTTACAACCTCCTGCGTCAAAGATTAGAGATATCACCCACTTGATTATTAGTCTGCACGGAATCCTTAAGTCTACAGCCAACCCCCGTAGAGTTATGCTCGGGTACTCCTTCTCGCCCCCTGGCGAGCGGGCCGAAGCCCTTCGCTAAGGGCTCAATAAATCGTTCAAACTTGTTATTAGGGGAAGCTGTTCGAGATGCTCGACCTGATCAATTATTTCATTGACTTTTTGCTCCCGCAATAGCAACCCGGCGTTACTACGAAATTTGTCCAAGAGTTCCTCCGGCGGCAAAGGCTCCTCCATGCCGCCCCGTGGATTAGGCTGATTTTCTTCGACCACTGTGCCATCGTCTAGCCTGATTTGTACGTGCCCCGAAAAGTGGCGTGGATAGTCAATTGTCGGATCAAGCTCGTAGCGAACTTTTCTCGCTAAATTAATAATCCTTTCGTCCCGGATCGCCTCCTCGGAAAATTCTTCCAAGCCGGCACGGCCCCGAACCAGCATCGCAGCAATACTGTAAGGCAGACTAAATTTTGCGCCGTAGGAAGTCATCGGCCGCCGCTTGTCTTCGATGGGCTCCCACAGGCGGTGCACCGGCCCTGCCGCCGTGCGACAGACGACTTCGGCGATGCGCTCAGGGACAAACGCGTGTTTTCTTTTCAGTTTGAGCGCACAATCCATGTAAGGGTGAGAGATCGAACCGCAGGGATAAGATTTAAACGCGAGGCGCGGGATCTCCCATATCTCACCTAGTTCGCCGAGTTTCTCAAAATGATATTCATCCGGTCCCCCGAACGAGCGATAGAAACCGTGGGGCCCTTCAAAAACTGCCGCGGGACCGCGAAAGCCCTCCTGCGCCAGGAGCGCCGCGATGACGCCCCCATGCGCAGCCCATCCCGGGTGAAGTCGTTTGCTCCAGGTGCCGTCGGCAAGATACTCGATAATCCCGGAACTCTGACTCCCGCATAGACCGAAGGCATCGCTCCACTGCGAGGGATCAAGTTTATAAAGCTTTCCCGCCGCCGCCGCGGCGCCGAAAGTCGAGCACAGACCCGTAGGATGAAAACCACGAGCGTGGAACTTGCCGGGAGCCACCAGGCCAACCTTGCACATGACCTCCGTGCCCGCAATGGCCGCCTCCAAGACCTCCGCACCGCTCGCGCCGATCTCCTCTCCAACTGCCAACGCAGTAATCGCGGCGCAGCATCCCGTGTGGACAATAGCCTCTTCCAACGTGTCATCGTAATCGAGCCCGTGGGCAAGGGTGCCATTGGACATCACGGCATTAGCGGCCGCCACCTTGCTCGATGAACCGATCACTCGGCTGCTTGCAGGTCCCCCAAGTCGCTGCGTGACGCGCGTCACCATGGCGCCGAAATCCATGGTCGACGAAGCCAGGGCCACTCCGAGCGTGTCAAGAAAAACCATCTTGGCTTTCTCGCTCACAGCATGGGGTACATGAGAGAGCGTAAGCCCGCTCACGAACTTGGCAACGCCCTGCGAGTATGTTGTCATCGTCGTTTCCGTAATGTTATGGACCGGCTCTTACTCAAACCTGGTTTCTTGCTGCCCGAGAGCGCGCTCAGGAGAGCGCTGAGGGCTTTTAATTGTTCCAGTCGGGTCACCAGCTCGATCACCTGTTCCGCAGACTTCCGTGGTATGACGAGGTCGGCACAATCAAGGAATTTTTCTGCCACCTCCGTCCAGGCCATGGGCTTTGCGGGGTGCCCTCTGGCGACATCGTACCGCCCTTCGATGACTCTGCCACTTTTGAGCGTTACCCGAATGCGGGTGCGGACCTGGTCGTAGCCGAGGGCCTCCAGCTCATCATCGACATAAAGGGTGACCCGCTTCATGAGCGCCACGGTTTTTTTGTCCCGGACCTTCCTTTCCTGAAATTGCGCGATACCGGCCTTACGCTCTAAAACCGCAATCGCCATGCAGAACGGAATACTGAATTTCCCTTCCAGAGCGGTTTTAGGCATGGGGTAGATCAAAGCGTTAGGAACATTGGAGTTCGTGCCAACCGCAATGGATTCGATGTCCGCGGCACGAAGATCATGCTCCTTGACCAAGTCCAAGATCAAATCCTGTGCTGGATGTGAAAGTGACCCTGACGGGTATGGCTTGATAGAGATCCCGGGCTCGACGACAAAGAATGGCCGTCCCAGGCGGCCGGAAATTTTACTGTCGTCATAGCCCCCCGCCATGGCGTTATAGAACC
>JBFJTQ010000439.1:0-3922 GCA_041625275.1 Binatia bacterium
GCCTCGCTGTTTCATCCTTATCATTATGACAGAAACTTCCAGCGAATGCGTCCGCGGCGTCACTTGACGCTCAGGATTCCCCAGCCCCTCAAGAATCTTACTATAGCGGAATCGAGGCTCATACGAACGGGGCTATCACAAAGTCGAGTCACGGCGTGATAATCTTAAAGCGACAAAAAAACGAGGCGGGCTCTGAGCCCGCCTCTGGAGACGGAAGAAGGGAGGAGGTAAGCAATGGCCTAACTCGTCCGCAGATCGGCTAGTCCCGGTCCCACCCGTACCGCCCGGAGCCGTACCGGTCGTATCGCCCCCATCCATGCCAGCCACGATTCCACCAACCGGAATGGTCCCGGCGCCAGCGATCGCGGTGGTCATCCCACCAGCCATAGCGGTAGGGAGGATACCTATGCCACCTGCCATCGGAATGGCGATGCCAACCATGTCTTCTCAAGTCTCGCCTCAACTCGTGGCGGTCGCGATGCAGTTCAGCTCTGTGCCTACGAATCCGAGCCCAATCCCGGCGAACTTCCGACGGCACTCTTCCTTGAAAGGTTCGCCCGGAATGGGAGCGATAACGCGGTCCATCTGCGTAAGCCACGTGAGCAAATGCCAAGGCCCCGATGAAACCTGCGCTGACGATCAACATCAATTTTTTGGTATCCATCATGCACCCCCTTGCCTTTTTAGACGGCCAGCGATGATAATTGTTTACGCTCAATACAGAAGAAAAACGACTGCAGCCGTTACTGCAGAAACCTATGAAAAATTAAGAGGATCGAGCATCATTTTTAGAAACAACTGTCTCTTGCCACCTTGATTTTGGCGCCAACGGCGAGAACTATCACATCACTTCTTTGTCAGTCGAGAAATGACCGTTAACGAGATTCTATCGCGGTCGGAGCAACACCTAAAAAGCAAGCAGCCACGCTCGAATCCACGGCCAATAAGGTGTAAAAAAGGTATAAGGAAGGACGGCCAAATCTCTACCCTAATAGGAGCGATCACGTGAGCCATCAGCCAGCCTACGATCCCACCGACCCGAGATACTTTGATGAAAAGGATGTGCGCTCGGAGATCGAGCGTATTTTCGGCCTCTGCGCGGACTGCCGCATGTGCGTCAAATTCTGCGGCAGTTTTCCGACGATGTTCGACGCGATTGACAGTTACTGCACAGAGGAGAAATACGCGGAGGTCGACACGAAAAAGCTCAAGACCGAGGATGTGAACAAGGTCGTCGATGCATGTTTTCAGTGCAAACTCTGCTACATCAAGTGTCCCTATACCCCCGGCGATCATGATTGGGCTATTGACTTCCCGCGACTCATGGTGCGGGCGAAGGCTCAGCAGGTTAAGCATCAAGGGGTCTCGCTCGGCGATAAGGTGCTCGGCAATCCGGATTTAGCCGGCAGAATTGGGACTCTCGCTTCCCCTCTGGCCAACTGGGCAAACGAAAGCCGGATTCACCGACAATTGATGCAGAGCCTCCTGGGCATCCACAAGGACAAGAAACTTCCCCCTTTCGCTTCAAAGACTTTCGCCTCTCAGTTTGCGCCTCGGCGCCGGGCTCCGCAAGGCGAGCCCGCGGCGAAAATCGCTTTCTACTCAACCTGCTACGTCAACTACAACCAGCCCGAGATCGGCCTGGATACTTTGGACGTCATGGCTCACAATAACGTGGACGTCGCCTTCGCCTACGAGGACTGCTGCGGCATGCCGCTGTGGCACAACGGCGACATGGCCGCGGCCATCGACGGGGCCAAGCGGAATGTAGCGAAACTACTCCGTTTCGTCGACGAGGGCCGAACCATCATTGCGACCAATCCCACCTGTTCCCAGATGATACGCGTCGAATATCCGCGCATGTTAGGAACGGACGAGGCAAAAAAGGTTGCGGCCCAGACGATGGACCCTATGGAGTTTCTCGCCCGCCTCGCGGCGGCCGGAAAGCTCAAAAAAGACTTCAAGACAGGCGCCGGTAATGTGAATTATCACATGCCGTGCCACCTGCGCGCGCAGAACATAGGGTACAAAACGCGCGATGTGCTCGCTCTTCTGCCCAATACGAAGGTCAAAGTCGTCGAGGAGTGCTCGGGCCACAACGGCACGTGGGCCATGAAAAAAGAAAATTTCCAGGCTTCGCTCAAGTGGGGCAATCGAGCCTTTACGGCAATGGCCGAAGGTGAGCCCGACGTCACCTGCTCCGATTGCCCGCTCGCAGCCATCCAGATCGAGCAGGGCACGGGCCGTCGCCCACTCAACCCGATGCAGATTCTGGCAAAGTGTTACCGAGGGGAAAAAATCACCTAGCGCTGTTTGGCACGAGGCACAGCAGCCGATTGACTTGACTCGACATTCTCGACTTTCTCGGCCACACGAGTTCTTACGTTGAGGACCGCCGATTAATCAATCTTGAGCGTTTGAAAGACCACCGGATATCTAGCGGTGTTGTTCCCGGCTCAAGCAACACCCGTTGCGGGGAGTACCGAGAAACGGTGCCTGAATCGGGGCGAAGCGGCTCCGAGATCGAAGGAGCACGACTGCGGGACGAACGCTCGAAGCTAACTGTGAAGAGATTTGCGGAACGATACGGCCTCAAGTTTTTCTCGGGCCGCGACGGACGGAGGCTAATTCCCACCAGCCTTGAACAAATTCCATTTCTTAAAAAGCGACCAGCCGTTTAAAAGATCTTGGCTGACGTAATTCCGATATCTTCCCGAAACCTTCTCTCACTTCAATATATCTCGGCCAATTCCTCGGCGACCTGCCTGACGATCATCGTTAGCCCAACTCCATTGAGCTATTCGGTAAGTACCTCAGAAACAACTCTAAAAAATGCTTGACAAATACTAGGAATGCTCAGACAATTTTCTCCGCCGGTAACAATCTTGCCGCCTTAATTGAGTTGGCAAACCGGCTCAAAGGTTAGGTGGCTCGAAGTTGGCGACCCGCTAAGCTGCCCTGTAGGCGGTCGACGCAGGATAATTCAAGACGAGGGCAGAAGACGAATTGCGCGATAGCAACGCCGCTCAACTGGCCAAGGCGCCCATACCTACCGTGAAGATGATAGACGCATGGAGGTGCAAATTGAAGGAACCTAAAATGATAGCGCGCGCTCTCGCCTGCCTTGCTGGGCTGGCGATGGTGCTGGGTTTGGAGGTGAATGCCGTAGCGCAGCGCCAGCAGCCGGACCGTCGCAGCCCGGGACAGTTGGTGCCAGTTGAAAAGAATCCCGGTTTAATGGCCCTCTTGCCGGATCTAGTTATCACGTCGGCGTCGGTGACACCCAAGTGTGACGGCGGGACGTGGACGGCGAATATTAACGCGACGGTGAAGAATCAGAGCTCGCATGGCACCGCTGATTTATCGAAGGTTGTATGGCAAATCGTTCTGGCTGCAGACTGGTGGTTCACGGCCGGGCAAGTTTTTCTCGAGAACCCGCCGACAAAACCGGTAAACCCGCAGGCGGGCGGGCCGATGGCGCTCAAGCCGGGTGAGAGCTGGACTCGAATGCTCTCGATCACCGGAATTCCCAAAGCCAACGTTGCGAAGGCCCAAAAGGCCGGTCACCCGACAGCCCAGTTCGGCTTCGGAGTAACGGCTGATCCGACGAACGGCGTGGCCGAAGCAGACGAAAATAACAATAAGAAGTTGCTTTATCTTCCCATGACCACATGCTCTCAGCCGTGAGGGTCTTTCGTCCTTTCGAGCGCGGGAGGGAGTCTAAGCCGACGGGTAAAACTTGACATTTACCGTTTTTTATCGGTTTGACTGAGAACTGATACCATAGCCCGGGGACGGGGACAGGTTTCGCAATCACGTATTTGTCGCAATGCAAGGCGCGACCCCATGCCTTAAATCAATTCCAGCACACGGCAGAGCCTTTGTTTTTCTCACCGCCATAGGCGGTGGCTTAGCTGTTGAA
>JBFJTQ010000440.1:0-3904 GCA_041625275.1 Binatia bacterium
GCAAACACTTTGTCGTAGCCGACATCAACTGCATGGGCTATCTGGTGGGTTACGATGATCTGATTGCCCATGCTCGCCAGAGTCCGGGCGATAAACAGGCACCAAAAGGCAGGATTGGTGAGCGCCCGCTTCACCGTCCACTCCCCCGAAACTACCTCTTCGCGGCGCGGGGCCGCCGGTTCTTGACGATTCGAGGGGAAAAATAGCTGCACCGGGGGTATGACGAGCAACGCGGTTATCGCCGCGAGTCCAACATAGGCCATCGACCAGCCCCACTCGCTGATCATCAACCCCGCCACCGGCACCAAAAGAAAAATGCCGACTCCGCCCCCAGCCCATGCGATGCCCAAGGCCGTCGCGCGCCGATGAGCGAACTCTCGCGAGATGATTGCCACATGGGGAACCATACCGATCAAGCCGATTCCGGCGGCCGTGACAATCCCCACCCAAAAGTACAACTCCCAAATGGATGAAATCGTCGCGCTGCATGTCAAACCAAAGGCCAATACGATTCCACCCAGCATCAACGTCTTCCGGCCACCGAGTCGGTCAATCAAAGAGCCGACCGCCGGCAAACAGATCCCCTCGAAGATAATAGCGAGTGAAATGGCTCCGGCCGTAACGGCGCGCGACCAGCCGAAAGCATCCAGCAAGGCGACAAAGAAAACGCCGAAGGTCCCGTGGAGCCCCCGGCTTACGGCAATATGAATGAATCCAAGCGCAACAAGGCCATAGCGCTTGAACCCCTGCTTCCAGTTCGTAACTTGAGCCATGACGAGCTTTAACGTGAACAAATACCCCGTGCGGGGCGGAAAGTCTATTTGTGGCGAAGATATTTTATTAACAGTCCCAGCAGCGATTTTGTCCGCGGGCCTTGATGGAGCCTTGCGTGCCGGCTAAGGCAATGCACGAAAAAAACAAGTTTGGTCCCGGAGGCAGCGCCTTCGCTGCCTGATAAGCGGGACCGCAAACGGCCTGGTCCAGCTGCCTTTAAAGAAGAGAAAAAGGAAGATACGAGAGCCGAAGCGAAAGACTCACGGCGCAGCCACTGGCCACGGCGCAATGAAACGAGGATCTCGGCCGGAGTAGTCCTCCGGCCTTGCTACCTTGTCGTTGATCCACTCGATGATGGCGGCGTAGCCGTGGCTCTCCGGATCATAATGCAGGTAGCCGGAGACAACTCCGAGTACATGGAACCCATGTTTGAGCTGGAAGCTTAAGGTGGGATCGTGCAGTCTGCCCCGCACGACGCGGATCACGTAGTCTTCCGCGCTCATCCGATGAGCGTAACGATGATAGCCGCGCAGCCGGGCGCCCGCGCGGATACGCAGCAGGCCCAAACGTTCAGCGAGTTCGCGGCGCGCCTGATAGATCTTTTTGCCGATACCGCTCCGTTGCAACATCGGCCTGACCATGATTTCGGCGCCGTAGAGCGTCCGGCCGTTCGTCGAGTCGTGATTCGTAAACATGCCGTTGGCCGTAAACGAGTTCCAATCCATCGCGGCGTGATAATCGTCCCACAGGATCACGAGACAGGCAGCCATGCCGACCACTTGTTCGGTGCTCGTCTCAACGGCAACGAATTGGCCTTCCGGAAAGACATTGAGGTGCGATTGGATTTGCGTCGCGTTCCACGGGGGGCTCTCGGGATAGACCTCCCGGCACAACGCCGCGATGCCCTCCATGTCCTCCATCCTGGTATTGCGCACCTCAAATCTCGGACGCCGGTGGCTCATAGTTTAAACTCCTGAAGCGTTGCCAGGACCTCCGCCGTATGGCGACTGTCGTGGAGCGGCAGCACCGTCCCCGACGAGCGCGAATCTAGAATCGTGGTCAGATTGAGTTCACCGATGACCATCATCTCCGTATTAATGTTTCCCTCAGCCAGTATTCCGTCCCGCGAAAACGGGAAATCGCTTGGCGTCAGAATGGCCGCCTGCCCATAGTTCAAGGACACTGCGGGCACAGCGGGAATGGAACCGACGGTGTGCGAAGTGATGACGTATAGCTGATTTTCAATCGCGCGGGCCTGGGCACAGTAGCGCACGCGCAGCATCCCTTGGCGGTCGTCGGTGCAGCTTGGAACCAGGAGAATATGGACGCCGGCGCGGGCAGCGGCGCGGGCAATCTCCGGAAATTCGACATCGTAACAGATGGCGATCGCAACCTTGCCGAAGCTCGTTTCAAATGTCCGCAGGCGCGTCGTGGGGCTAATTTTCCAGTCTTCGCTCTCAAAACGCGTCATGTGGATCTTCCCTTGGACCCCGAACTCCCCCGAGGGAGCAAAGATATAGCAATCGTTGTAGACCTTGTCCGTCTTGGGATCGAGTACGGGAATGGTGCCCGCGACGACATAGAGGTGATTCTTCTTGGCCAATCCCGACATCATTTCGACGAACCGGGGCACCTGAGCCGCCAAGTCCCGAATCTGTTCGCGAATCGGCCGCTTGACATTACCCAGCGTCAGCAGCTGTACGGTGAAGTATTCCGGGAAAACCATCAAGTGGCAGTCATAGTCGCTCGCCGTCTCGACCAGCGCCCCCACCTGATCGTGGAATTGGTCGAAGGTTTGCACGGGGCGAATAAAGTACTGTAAAGAGGCTACACGAATCCGTTCCACTTCTACTCCCAAGAGCGACCCCTCCTCATATTACTTCTTTTCCTGAAACTCAAATGTTATATTTACGGTCTCGCCCGCGCCGAGCCGGACCTTTTGCGACTGTGTCCCCAAAGTCTCGTGCCATACCTCGAGGGTATGCTCACCGGCCGGCACCTCGCTCAGCTTGAAAGTTCCGTCGCCTTCGCTGACGTCGAAAGACCCATGCTCGGTCACGACGATCCACCCGCTCATCCAGGCGTGTACGTCGCAGCGAACGGGGATCCTCTCCGGTTTTGCAAAGGTCTCGGTAATTTCCTTCAAGTACTTCGGTTGCGCTCGATTGAATGGTGAATTGACTTTACTCAGCGTGTGCACATTATGCAGAATGCCGTCGCTGTTTTTGATTTTCACCGTGGTTCCCGCGGGAATGGCCAGCACATGCGGGACGTATTCGCATTTGACCTGATCGAGGACGGCTTCTTTCACGGCCGCCGCTTTTCCTCCGCCCGGTCCGGCGATTTGCACGATGGCGTTTTTTACTTCCCCCTGGCTCCCGACGATGAGCGTCGGATCCGGCTTCGATGTCCCGCACACCTCCGTGTCTTTGGCGACCGACAGCTTCGCGGGAGTGTGGCTGCCCTTGTAGACGACCTTGCCCATTATCGTGCCTTGACCCGGCGTTGCTGTCGGTTGAGCACGTTGATCTGCCGGCATGGTGTCAGTCGCTACCGGCGCAGTCTCCTTCGCCGGTGCGGGCTCTTCCCGTTCCTTCGAACAGCTCAAGAGAAGCTGAGCAAAGGCAAACCATATAAACCACAAAAGTGTTATCTTCTTCATCTTCTTCTCTCCCTCTCAGTAGCATACCGTGTCGCGTCGCACACGCAAGCCAGGCGACATCGATGTATCTGGAGAAATAGTCTTGGTCGTGATTTCGCACACCGTAAAATCCACGTTCATTAAGACTGCTCCTCCTCACATCCTCACAGGAGGGAAAGAGCAAACTAATTCCTGTGCGGCGTCGTCATCAAAATCAAAGAAAACAGTTAAGGATCTAATTAGCCGGCGCAAGCGTCGCTGCAACCACCCAATGCCCCGCTACCAATGCCGCTCCACAAGTTGAATGCAGAACCTGAGCGTCGTCTCCGCCCCGATCCGCCTCTCCACTGCCGCCATCGCCAATCTTGGCGGTCACATCGCAATGGCCCAGTCGAGAACCGACGCTCAGAGGCATAGGCTGCGTCTATCTGTTGCGTTTCAACATATCCGCAAGATTCGCGAACGGCTTGTAGGTTGACGTGGGCTCGC
>JBFJTQ010000441.1:0-3904 GCA_041625275.1 Binatia bacterium
GCGGTTTGCCACATGACAAACAAACGCCGCCGGACTGGCATCGTACACGGCGGCATTTGTCACGAGCCCAACCCGCATCTCACGATCTCTTGCAATCTCCATGGGGGCTTTGGGAACCGTACCGTCCGCACAGATGCCGAGTGCGCCGATTTTCGCCTTGCAGCCACTCGCCAAAGCTGTAGCCGCAGCTGCCGAATCGGTGGACAAAGAGTTCGCCGCGTGGGTCGTCATCAGGCCGATGGTGCCTTCCTTCATGACCTTATCAACGATCGTCATGCCTTCCTTGTGATTGACCCGGTTGTATTGGCGAGCGATCTCGAGATGTTGGATGCCACCGCCGTCGGCGAGAAAGAGAAAAATATATTTCGGCGCCTCGGGGTCAGCAGGGTCGGCAGCATGGCTTTGCGCCGCGGGCAGACATCCAGTGGCCCAGTAGGCGGCCGACACAAAAAGGCCAAGGGCGAGCAGGGTGATGGCTAGGAGCGGCGGTTTCTTGTTCATGTTAAGCCTCAAGAAACAACCTACAATGACGAGCGCTGGACTGCGAGCCACAAAGACAATGCGGCGTAGTAGACGGGGAATATGAGGGATGCGTAAATGAGTATTGGCGGCGGATGCGGCAAAGCGTAAATGATCCAAAGGACTAAGACGCCCCAAACGGCGCCGAGAATGTTCGTCAAGGCTCTGAAGCGAGGGCTGCGGCTTGGGTAGATGTATTTGATCGGGATAAACACGAGCAAGCAAAGAGCCATGATTAGAAAGGCATTAAGCCACGGGGGAGATGGCAAGATGTACAGGTAGAGCGCGACAATGTTCCAGTAAGACGGGAAGCCAAGAAAAAAATGATCCATGGTTTTCGCTTCTTTTTGACAGAAACCATAGGCGCTTGCCAACAAGGGCAAGCTAGCTAGCCATAGCGCATCCTGTTTAGGCAGCAGGTCTGCCTGTAGGAGCAACAAACAGGGCACGACAACATAGTTGCCATAGTCGATGATGTCTTCCAGGCGATCGCCGTCGAACCAGGGGATAAGCTCCTTGACGCGCGCAAACCGTGCCAGCGTGCCGTCCGTTGCGTCAATGGCCACCGCCAACGCCATGAGCCCAAACGCCTCCTGAAAGCGCGATGCGTGGATGAGTATGATGGAGCAAAATGCGATCACGGCTCCGAGAGCCGTGTACAGGTGCACGAGCCAGGCGAGAGCTAGGCTTCCAGACATCCAGTTGCTTTATGTGGCTGAGGCTGCAAAACTCGGTCGTGCTTTCAGGCGGGCGATCCAAGCGAGCGTGTTTTTGTATTTTGGGTCCACCTGGATTTGCAACCGCTCCAGCAGATCGATATTCGGCATGAAAGCAATGTCGGCGAGGCTAAACGGCCCAGCCAGATATTCGCGGCCTTCCAATGCTTTTTCTGTCCGTTCGAAGTGCTTTTCTATCTCTGCCTTCGCGTTCTCGATGACCTTTGGGTCCCGTTCCCCCTCTGGCTTGCGCAGTTCGCGCATGATCTGGACACATAACGGATTAAATTGGCTGTCGCGCAGGTCCTCCATGAGGCGTGCCCGCGCCCGTCCTTCGGAATCGCCAGGTAAGAGCGAGGGGTATGGATACTCGTCTTCCAGATATTCGTTAATGATAGTCGAGTCGTACACGACAAAGCCCTCATCGTCCAGCGCGGGGACTTGGCCAAACGGATGAATCTTTAGATATTCCGGATTCTTCTGCTCTCTTTTGTTGAGGTCGACGTTGACACGCTCAAACTCCAAGCCTTTTTCCAGCAAAGCGATTCTCACTTTTCGGGAGTTAGTGGAAGCCGGGAAGGTGTATAGCTTGATCATCAGTCTTTAGCCCCCTTTGTGTGCGACGGACGCGGCCATCCTAACACAACGATTAATCCTGCGCCATAAATTCCTGCCTAATTTCCTTCATTTACTCTATAATTCTTGAGGACACAAACGGTATCTTCGCCCAGGCGCCCGGCTCTTATGCTGACAAGAAAAGAAAGCAAAAAAATATCTTACGCGTTACCTCGGGCCGGCGCGTAGGGAACTTTCCACTTCCAGCTTGCACAGCCTTTCCGTCGAGGCGCTTGGCCTCAGAGAGGGAAATTGGCAGACCCAGAATCGCAAGGACAAAACTTCAGAGCGGTCACCGACGCTGCGATTGAGACTTCGCGGACTAACCTCGATCTTTAAGAATGGCTTTGACCGTCAACGGCTTGTTATCGCGGAGCACGATGATCTCTACGGCATCTCCAGGCTTTTTGCTGCGCAAAACGGCCACGAGATCTTCAAGATTATTGATCTTCCGTTCCGCCAGGCGGATGATGATATCCCCTTCCCGCAGGCCGGCCAGGGCCGCGGGACTTCCTTCTCGAACGCCGGCGAGCCGAACGCCATCCGTGGTTCTTTCAAAATCGGGAATGCTACCAAGGTAAGTGCCGTAGCCCCGTCTCTCGCCATCATGGTTCAGGTGAGCAGGTAAGGGAAGGGCGGCGTAATCCATCGACTCCGTGGTGCCCGCGAGCCGATATGCGGCAGCGAGGATGAATTCGGCAACTTTTCCCATTCCTTCGAAGTTTAGCTTCTCCCACGTGTCGCTCGGCCTGTGATAGTCGGCGTGTGTGCCGGTGAAGAAATGCGCAGAGGGAATCTTCTTGGTATAGAAGGAGATGTGATCGCTACGTCCGACGCCATCGGACTCGGTGATGCGAAGGCCTGATTTACCTGCCTCATCCATGATCGTGGCGCGGAGTTCTTTTGCCGACCGGGCGCCGAAAACAGTCAAGCGATTATTACGGAGTCTTCCGACCATATCGAGGTTAAGCATGGCCTTCGTCGCCAAGACCGGCATCGGCGCATGGCCGACATAATGCCTGGAGCCGTGAAGCCCCAATTCCTCGCCTGAAAACGCCGCGAAGATGACCGTCCTCGCAGGTTTCGAGCCGGATCTGGCCATTTGCTCGGCGACGCGCAGCAGGACAGCGGTTCCCGAGGCGTTATCATCGGCGCCGTGATGGATCTGTCCTTCTGTGGACGAACCCCGGGTGCCGTAGTGGCCGAAACCAAGGTGATCGAAGTGAGCGCCGATCACGATATTTTCGTTCCGCAAGGCGGGGTCTGAACCCGGCAAAATACCGACCACGTTTTCGGCACGCTCTCGGATTTCTTCCAGACTCACGCTCAGAGACGCTTTCAGCCCAGGTATCGTCGTCGAAGCGGGTTTTCCCTCACGGTCGATTCGTTCTTTCAACGCGGCAAGCGACATGCCATGGGGTTCCAACCATTTGTCCGCCAGCCGCCGTTTGATTTGCGCGGCGACGACGCTCGCATTGCTCCGCCACAAGCTTCGTCGGGTGGAGAGCAATTCCCTCCGCTCGTTTCCGGTATGATTGAGATCCACCAATATCATGCCGAGAGCCCCGTGATCGCGCGCGTTGGCTGCCTTGGCATACAGAGCTGCGTGCGACGAATAGCGAGGGGCTTCTTGAAATGGACTTTTGTCGTCCTTTGGTGGCGGCTCGTAGCGCAAGACAAGAACGATTTTCCCTTTCACGTCGAGGCCGGCGTAATCGTCGTAACCATAGTCTTTGGCCGTGATCCCGTAACCAGCGAAGACGACTTCCGCCTCTACCGTGCCCGAATCCGAAAGACCGAGGGGAATCCAGTCGTGGTTCAAATTCAAGGGACTATCCGCTCCGAGCGCCAAGGCCGTAGGTTCCTTGACCGTTACCCCAATGGGAACGTTGAAGCCCTGCAAGTAAGTTCCGTCGTCGCCTCCAGGACGGAGGCCGTATTTCGCAAATTCGCGCGCGATGTAGTCTCTCGCCAGCTTGATTCCGGGGGTGTCAACACCGCGGCCGGTCAGTTGTTCCGAGGCGAGATACTTGGCGTGCCCTGCGAGGATGTCC
>JBFJTQ010000442.1:0-3902 GCA_041625275.1 Binatia bacterium
CTCTCCCTGTTTACGGTACGCTTTGGATACTGATTCTGGCATTTATCGCAAGGTATCTCCCCTACGGCATCCGTTTCAGCCATTCGGCGCTGCTTAGCCTACACAAAGAGCTAGAAGAAGGCGCGATGGTGAGCGGCGCAAGCTGGTTTCAGATGGTGCGCCAGGTCGTGGTTCCGCTCATTCTGCCGGCGCTGTTGGCGGGCTGGATCTATGTCTTCCTCATCACCTTTAAAGAACTGTCCATCGCTCTGCTGCTCTACTCGCCGGGTTCTCAGGTCGTGGCGGTAACTATTTGGGAGCTTTGGGACAATGGCCACGTCGGTGAGCTGGCGGCTTTTAGCCTCATTATCACCATCGGCACGGTGCTCGTAGGATCGATCTTTCTCCGTCTGGCACAGCGCTACGGCTTGCAAGATTAGATTCGCAAAGATCCTCCAATTTAGAGCCAAGGAGACAAAACATGGCTGACAACAACCTCATCTTGACGAACATCTCTGAAGGAGACGGCATCGCCTGGCTGACGATGAATCGCCCGGAAAAGAAAAACGCGTTGAGTATCGCGCTGCTGAGCGAGCTCGCCGATGTGCTCCAATCCATCAGGGACAACGAGAAAATCCGTTGCATTGTCACGATGGGTGCGGGCGACAGCTACTCTTCCGGACGCGATCTCCACGACATGCGCACTCAAAGCCACAGGCGGCGCATCCGCGGCGGGGATGGAGGCGTGGTTGAGATCGTAAAGATTCTGCGCAGCTGCCCGCAGATCACGGTTGCTTCCGTGAAAGGCTGGTGCCTCGGCGGCGGTCTGGCGCTGATCAATGGACACGAGTTGGTCATCGCCGCGGACAATGCCAAATTCGGCATGCCTGAGGTCGTTCGGGGAAGCTACGGGGCGACGGCAACTCCAACCCTCTTTCACAGCAGCATACCCCTCAAGAAAGCGTTTTACATCTCTCTTACCGGACGGCATCTCACCGGTGCCGAGGCCGAGCGCATCGGTCTCGTCTCGCAAGTCGTTCCTGAGAAAGAACTCATCCCCTTCGTCGAGACCCTGGCGAAGGAAATCGCCAGCCGGAATCCGGCCACGCTGGAGCATGCCAAAATCGCCGCCTACATGGAGAAGGACGTGGATTTGGACACGGCGCTCAGGATGGACGACTTGGTCTCCCATCGCATGCGCTACTACACCAATCCGCTAAGCGACGTCGAAGGTTACCTACAGTCTCAAAAAGGCGGGAGTACCGTCGCTTATGTGAAGCCCGAGGACAGAAAATAACATATACGGCTAGCCGATTGACCCGCGCAATCAGCTTTTATTTCAGCACTCCGCGCTCAACTAGGCCATTTATTTCCTGCTTAGAGAGGCCTAACAACTCGCCGAATACCGCTTCGTTGTCTTCTCCCGCCGTATGAGCGATTTCATCTCGGTAGCTCTTAGCCGAGGCGAGACGCACTGACGGGTTCGCGCGCGTGACCCATCCGATTTGCGCATGATGGACTTCGCGCGCAAAGCCGCGCTCACGCAAGTGAGGGTCGCGGTACAGATCCTCCGCCGTCTGCACGATGCCCGCTGCGATGCCGTCTCGCTGGAGGATCAGCATGACCTGGTGTGGCGTTTGCTGCAGCGTCCACGATTCGACAACTGCATCAAGCTCTTTTCTGTGCATGACGCGCGTTTGCAGATCGGCGAATCGCGGGTCTTCCACCCACTCGCGATGGCCCACCAACTCGCAGAAGCGCTGCCATTTTTCCTGGCTTTCGATGGAGATCACGCACCAGCGATCATCTCCTTTGCACCTGTAGCAGCCATGCGGCGCGGCGACGGGGCTAAAATTACCCAGCGGCTGCGGCTCACGACCATTTATAAGCCACTCCAAGTAGGCAGGACCGAGCAGCGACGCGGCTGACTCTGCCTGCGAGAGATCGATGTACTGTCCTTTGCCGGTACGGGCGCGGTGGTGCAGTGCGGCCATGATAGCGAGAGCACTGTATGAAGGGGCGATATAGTCCGGAAATGCGGTCTGGGACGCGGCCCCCGGACGCTCGATTCCAGGATCGCGCCAGAGATAGGTCAGACCCGAGAACGCCATGAGAATCGGGCCAAAGCTCACGTAATCCCGACGCGGCCCGGTTTGGCCAAAGGCCTGGAGACTCGCCATGATAATGTCATCACGAACTTCCTTCACCCGCGCATAGTCGAGCCCCCAACTCGCCATGACTCTTGCGCTGAAGTTTTCCGCCACCACGTCTGACGAAGCGATGAGCCTCTTGGCAAGCGCCAGTCCTTCGGGATGTTTCATATTAATGGTGACACGCTGTTTGTTGCGGTTACCTTCAAGATCCGACGCCGTCTGCCAACGCTGCCCGCGCTGGGGACTACGCACGTCGCGGCCTGCCTCGATGCAAATCACCTCCGCACCGTGATCTGCGAGCAGTCCCGCCAGGGCCGGCCCGACGATTCCGGTGGGGAAACTGATCACCCGAATGCCTGCAAACGGCGACGAAGATTTTTCGCCCGGCGAACTCAAGAGGGGAATTTCCTCTAACCACGGCGACGGACGGGCGAAGCCGGTCTCAACCAGCTGTTGATGCGCACCTAAAGTCGGCGCCCCGCGATCGATGCACCAAGGGCTTTCAGACAATTTATACGGGTCACCCGGAAAACGGTGTCGGCCGAAGTAAGAATGCTCCACTTCCGTCACATATCCTCGATGTTGAGTTTGCACGTCTTCGAGGAAGCGGCTGGGCGGATTGATGGGTGCCGCGGCGAGCCGCCGCGATTGAAACTCCTCAAAAAAAGCCGCAGTGTCATAGCCTGTCGTGCGCGCTTCGACGAGCCGGTCAATGATCGGCCGCAAAGGGAACCGCTTTTGCACGTTGTCCAGAGCCGGGTCAGTCAGTTCGGGCGGATGACCGAGCCATTCCACGAAGCGCTTCCAATGATCGGCCTGGTTAACAAAGATGCGCGCGTAACCATCCTTGCACTTGTAGGTCTCCGCCACCGTCGTCGGTTGACTGTGGCCCGTGCGCTGCGGGATTTCCCCTGTGACGCTGTAACGGGTGATGAGACGCAAGAAGGGATCTGCGACAAGTACATCTTGGAGCGAAACTTCGACCTGTTCGCCACGGCCTGTAGGCCGTCGATTGTAGAGCGCGACCAGAGTGCCAAAGGCGGCATGAACGGAGCCCAAATGGTACGCCACCTCACAGGGTCCGACCAGCGGCGGCCTTTCCGGATGGCCGCACAGATTCATCAACCCACCCATAGCGAACGCGACTAGATTAGAAGCTTCAAATTCAGCATAGGGTCCCGTGAGGCCAAAACTCGTGATGGAGGTCATGATGAGGCATGGATTCATGGTCCGAAGCCGGTCGTATCCAAGACCGATCCGTTCGAGATGGGCCGGCTCATCTGTGATCAAAACGTCCGCGTTGCGCACGAGACCGCAAAAGGTCTCCCGCCCTTCGACAGAGCCGAGATCGAGAACAATGCCTTTTTTGTTGGTGTGATAGGCAGCGAACGAGAGGCTTCCTTCGGGATGGGGTTGATCTTTTTTGAATGGCCCTTCGCGCCGCATCGGATCGCCGCCGGGGGGTTCGATCAGAATCACCTCGGCACCGAGATTGGCCAGAAGTAAACCGCAGTAACCTCCCTTGCGTCCACTGACGTCAAGAACACGCAACCCGCTTAGCGCCCGCGACGATTTCGACTGATCAGCTTCATTGACCATCCACACCCTCCCGTCAATTTTTTCTGTCGCTGCGCGCCGGAGTATATTTGCACTTGGCCGGATAAGGCAAGATCAAGGCGGGCTTTTCTCGTTGTCTCCTTGGGCTTGGGCACGAGACGACCGCGGCTGGTTCAAGAAGAGTTAAATGAGTCGACATTTGCCTCGAACCGC
>JBFJTQ010000443.1:0-3902 GCA_041625275.1 Binatia bacterium
ATATGGCGCATGCCGTGTGCGGCAGATGCCACAACGACCAGTACGAGTCGTTCGTGGCGGTCAATCTCCAATCCAAGGCCAAGCAGGAAAAGGCCACTTTCAAGAGCCGGTCTCCATTGTTTGACAAGCTCATCATGCCTCATGGCTTCAGCAAGGAACACGCGGAGCCCAGAAGTCATGTCTTCATGCTAGTCGATCACCTTACGGTCGATCGAGCTTACGGCGGGCGGTTCCAATTGATCGACTGGACGCGGATAGCGGATGCCAAGGGCGCGGAAAGAAACGCCTGGGAAGTTTTAGTGGATCAGGAGCCTAGTTCCAGCGACCAGAAAACTTTTTGGCCTCAAACCGCGGGCGCTGCCAACGCCGTCTGTCTGACCTGCAAGACCCAGGACAATATCCTGAACTGGAAGTACATGGGGGACCCGGACCCCAAGGCTAAATGGTCGCGAACTTCGAAGGTCGTCGAATTGGCTCGGGATCTCAAGCATCCCATCAATTGTTTTGCCTGCCATGACCCTCATTCCGCAGAACCGCGAGTGGTTCGGGACGCGCTCATCCAGGCTGTAGTCGATCGAGGCGAGGGAACCTACCCGTATGACAAAGAGAAGAGCCAGAAGACCACAATGAAGAAGATCACCTTCCGGGATTTCCGCGCGATTGGAATTCTCAACCGGCCCGACTCCAATGTCATGTGCGCGCAGTGCCACGTGGAGTACAACTGCAATCCCGGCTTCGATCCGAAAACCGGGGAAAGCATCGGAATGGGCGACCGGCGGACCAACTACTTTCCTTGGGCAAACGTGCTCGATCTAAAGAGCCGATACGAAAAACTCGGCTTCAAAGATTTTCGCCATGCCATCACCGGCGCTCCGTTAACGAAGCTTCAGCACCCGGAAACGGAGACTTTTTGGGGCAGCAAGCATGAACGCAATGGAGTGGAGTGCAAAGACTGCCAAATGCCCAAGGTCAAGAACAAGGCCGGGAAAACGTACACGTTTCACGGGCAGCGTTCCGCCCGGTATATGAAGAAAGACACCTGCGTGCGCTGCCATTCGAAGTGGACACAAGAGGAAGCCGAGTACCAGATGGACGCGGTGCAAAATTACATCCGAGGCAAGATGACGAAAGCCGAATTCTGGCTGGGCGAACTCATCGATAAGTACGCTGAGGCGAAAACCGCAGGTGTATCCGACGATGTTCTCCGGCAGGCCCGTGATTTCCACGACACGGCTCATATCCTTTGGGAATGGTGGACCGCGGAAAACTCGGACGGCTTTCACAACCCCGGCTTGGCTCGCGAGTCGCTTGCCCGCTCCCTCAACGCTTCTCAGGAAGGCGTGTGGCTGCTGGACAAGGCCATGGCGGATCTGCGCGCCAAAAGGTAATCTTGAATCGCGTCGCCGCCTAAGTTTTGTCCCGTTCGCTTGGCAGCGCCAGCCGACTCAGGCCCGCCTTACGACAGGTCGGGCCTCAGGGGTCTCTTATTCTCAATAGATGCGCGGGGCGTTGAGCTTGGCTTCGAGATAGGCGTCGTAGATGCGGTAGAGGGTCTCCATCGAAGCGATATCGATCCACTCCTCCTGGGAATGGAGTTTGCCGACGAAGGGCCGCGTCATGATGACGGGGATGCCGTGGCGGCTGAGGTAGCGGCCGTCGCTGCCGCCGTGCTCGCGAATAAGCCGCACCGGGTTGCCCGTGATCTGCTCGGTGATTTTGAGATATAGCGGATCCGGCTGGAGGCAGCTCGGCTCCGCGGATACCAGCAGTTCCAGCTCCAGGCCGTCATCCAGGAATCCCCTGATATGTGCCAGCAGTTCCTCGATCGTGTAGGGCGGGGGAAAGCGTATGTCGCATACCGCCTCCGCCAGCTCGGGAATGCGGTTGGGCATCCGGTTCGGCGTCTGCACGATCGTCAGCGCGCAGGTCGGATGCCAGTGCTCGTCGGCGTTCTTGAGCGTGTCGAAGTAAGCGCGGATTTTGCCCAGTGCCGTGAGAAGGCGATCGAGCGGGTTTTCCGTGAGCCATGGCCGCGAGGAATGGCCCGCAGGGCCGCGCGCCCGAATTTTCACGTGCGCCGTTCCCTTCTCTTCCACGGCGATATCGTTCAACGAACCGGAGTCCGGAATGATGGCGACCCCGCACCTGAGGCCCGCGGTGTCGACGAGGAAACGCGTACCGTAATCGCCGCCGCGCTCTTCATCCGAGGTCACCGCCAGGCCGAGCGACGCGCCCGGGCAGCGCTGGTGAAAATTGCGGAACAGCTCCAGCAGAATCGCTATCTCTCCTTTCATGTCTCCGGCGCCCGGGCCGACGATTCTGCCATCATGGATGGTGGATCGGTACTCACCCCCCGGCGGCATAGACACGACGTCGAGATGAGCAAAAAACATCACCTCGGGCCGCACGCAGCCTTGGGGCAAGATGACCGTCGAGGGCGCGCCGTTCTCCCGATAACGGTGGACGGTCAAGGCGCCGGCCGCTTCGGCGTGGTTGATGACGAATTCCATGCAACGCTCGATCTCCTCCGGCCGGTCGGCGGTGCTCGGAATCAAGATCAAGTCGCGCGTCAGCTCGACCAGCCGCTTGCGCAGCTCTTCGGTTTGTCTTTCTTCAGTCGCGGTCATATCCCCACTCCACCGGTAGTCGCGCCCAGGCCCGCGCCAGCAGATCGCCGCACTCGTTGTAGTCGTCGCCGACGCAGACGAATTGTCCTTTGATCACCTTGCCTTCGCTGTCGGTGTTGAAATTAAACGGGATCATCCCCTTAGTCGCTCCCGGACGGTACAGCACCCCCGCGCGCTCCATGAGCGTCATCAAGTCTTTGGACTCCAATCCCCGCCGGAAGGCGATATTGCGCATATACCAGGTGCCGCGCGGCTTGAAGTAGCGCGCCAGCACCGCGGGATACGTGGCGCCGGTGACGCGCGCGTTGATCTCGCACAGAATGACTTCCAGAGATTCCGCCCTTTCGATGACGAGAAAGTCGCTGCTGGCCGTGCCGCGGTATCCCTGGCTGTGGAGCCACCGCCCGACAATGCCCGCCTGGCGCAGCAGCTCCCGCTGCAGCGTAGGGTGCTCCCGGTGATAGAGCGGCGGTGACATGTTGCCCTGATGCACGCTCTCGTCGCTGAGTATTTGCTCGGTCCAGTCGAAGAGAAAAAGCGTATTCTCGTTTAAGAACATCTGCACGCTGGGCGAGCCGATTTTCCTTACCTTGCCGTCCTCATCGTCGATCCAGCCCTGGACCATGCAGGGGCCTTCAAAAAATAAGTAATCGGGCACCGCCTCGCGCTGAGGCTCATCGGTCTGGAGCTTGAGCATGCCGTATCCGGACGCGCCGATCTGCGCCTTGACGACCGCATTCGCATAACCCATGCGCCTTAGCTCCTGCAGACGGACGCGCAGTTGGTCCTGATCGGCCGCCAGCAGCGTGTCGAAAACCGGCAGCTTCTGCTCCACTTGATGGCGGTAGAGGAGGTACTTGTTGTTGCCGTTCTTGCTTCCCTCCAGAGTCGTGACCGTCCGCTTCCCCAGGGCGGCGGCGATTTTTACCAGCGTCGCATCGGTCACGAAACCGTCCACCCACGGTGCGGGATGATCCCGCAGCGTCGCGAGGGCGGTTTCCGCGGGTGCCGTCACGGACAATACCGACGGAAGGGTTTGGTAGCCGTGGCGACTCAGAATTGCGTGCTCGGGGAGCCGCAAACCGAGGGTGTCGGAGAGATACCGGCAGAGAATCTCATCGGGCTTGGCCTCAAGGAGAATTAAATTGGGGCCGCGGCGAAAGAGCAAGTCGAGGATGGAAAGCACCCGCCCGCCGTAGGTGGTCGCGCCGGCAATGGCCTCGATGAGCTCTTTGGAACCCTCGACGTTGTCGTAAAAAATTGAATGGATATTGG
>JBFJTQ010000444.1:0-3899 GCA_041625275.1 Binatia bacterium
ATGGATAATACAGTTTGGTTTTCGCCAAATCCAACCGGCCGCCTTCGTCGGTTTGCAGAAGCCCGCCCTGTTGCAAGAGGTGATTGATGGCAAGGCGCTTGTAGACTCCTTCCGCGCCGTGATCCGACACCAGCGCGATGATTGTGTTGTCCGGACGATTGGCCATTACGAGACCCAGGAGCTGGTCGCAGGATTGATAGACCTGCTCCATGAAAGGCAGCAGTCTCGTTGCCAGTTCTTTGCGGAAAGTGGGCAGGCTGGAGTCGAGGTAGCCGCGCCACAGGTGTTCGGACTCATCAGGGAAAGGCGTGTACGCGATAAAGAGATCCCAAGATATGTGCTTGAGCGCCCAGCGCGCCGTTTCCATGAGTTGATACTGTGCGAATCGCACCGTTTCAAGATAACGGGCTTCGGCCGTGCCGTCTCCGCCCCGAGGGATCGTGGGCCCCAGCTCGCCCTGGCTGTAACGAAAACTCGCGCCGTTGCCTACAAAGGCTCCGACAGCGCTGCTTGCGCCGGTGAGCAATTCGGGAGGTGAAATCCGGTCGCGGCTTGGCCTGGTAAAATACAGAAAAAAATCGCTGCCGTCGGGCTTGAGGTCGAACAGTCGCAGATAAGTGACGGCGCTTTGCTGGTTGACAGTTTTCACTTCAATGGCGCTGCTCCAAAAACCCTCTCGACCGGAACCCGGCGGGGCGCCTTTGAGTTTAGCTTTGATATCTCGCCCATCGCGCGCGGCAGTCACTATGAGCGTGTCGTAACCCTTTTGTTCATCCGCGGGGTCGTCGATGAAAAGACCAAAATAGCTCGAAACGCCGGCCGCGAAGCTGACCTCAAGGGGCGGCATGAGGCTCTGCGGGATATTGATCCAAGAGGTCGCCGGATTTGGCCTCGCCGCTCGCCCGGTAACGACGCCGTCTCGTCCGGCAATCGTACTGTAGCCTTGAAACTTGACGGCGCGCTCAGACCTTTCTCGGCCCAGCGGGACGTAAGAAAGGACCACCTTTTTCTCGGCTTGGCCCGCCACTGCCCAAATAGGCTCCGCGAGCAGGGGAGCCGCGGCGAAAGCAGAGATACTTTCCATAATCGTATGTTGAATGCGGGGCTCGGGAGGGACGCGATTGCCGCTGATGCCGGTTTTTCGCGGCGGGGCTCCCGTCCAAAGGGTTGCAAAGCCGGGCGCGGTCTTGGACGGGAAAACCGGGACAACGGCGTCGGCAAACGCACCGCCTTCAATGAGCTTTGCGAGATTGGGTAATTTCCCTTCGCGCAACAAAGCGTCGATAAAGGCGGATGTGGCGCCATCCCAGGCGAGGACCATCGCCCGAGGCGGCGGCTGGCCGTGAACGCGGGCGGGCCTTGCCCAGCCCGCAATGATCAGGGCGCATGCCACGACCCCCAAAGCGCACTGCCGTATGTTCATCTCGATGCCGCGGCCTTTGGGAAACTACGTAAGGCGCAAATGGTGCGGCGCGCCGAATGAACTATTGAGCGGTGCGGCGCGCTTCATCCAGATAGCTCGCATCGACATACTTTTCCGGACGCAGCAGAGGAGGTTTTAGGGTTCCGTCCGCGGCGAGAAGAACGAGCTTGCGCATATAACCTACGATCCTTGGGACTCTCATGCTAAAGTTCATCGAGGGTGACATTAACCGATGTCAAACAAATCTGTCAACGCGTGGCGCTTTAGTTTACATTATTTACAGGAAGAGCGATCGAGGAGCGATCCTCTCCAGTCGCGGGCAATGGGCC
Organism: Binatia bacterium; assembly: GCA_041625275.1. Taxonomy (GTDB): domain Bacteria; phylum Desulfobacterota; class Binatia; order UBA9968; family UBA9968; genus JBFJNS01. The sequence goes on from JBFJTQ010000444.1 coordinate 1,753, forward strand.
TATATTTTGAGGAGGCCTGCAAATTGAAGTGATGAAGTGCGCCGCGAGTAGGCAGGCAATCTTATGGCCAAGCTCAATAGAAGTCAGTGCAGCGCTACGCTCGGGTGCCCGCTTCCTCCGAGGCTGACCTTTCGATCGTCAGTGCGTCGCGCGTTTTCCTCGGTCCGCGAATAATCCAGGATAGTGTCCCGCTCCAGTGCAAGTGGGCTCACCCCGTCAAACTCACCTCCCGGGATATTTCGAAGTGTTATTAGACATGACATTATGATTTGCCTTATAAGAATAAGGGTAGGGGAAGCCCCGGAGGATTCCGGATGATTAGGTGGATCACGACAATTCTATTAGTGCTGGCGGGCGTGTTGCTCGCGGTCAGATTTTTAGCTCCCGATATACTCTTCTCACAGGCGCGCAAATCTTCAGCGAGCGGAGCCGATCTGCTGAAGAGCATCGGAGTGGAGAAAATGCCGGCGGGTTCCGTGGCGCCGGCCTTTACTCTTCGAGATCTCAATGGCCAGAACGTGAGTCTGAGCAATTACCGGGGGAGGGTGGTTTTCCTCAATTTTTGGGCCACGTGGTGCGGTCCCTGCCGTGAGGAGATGCCGTCCATGGAAAGGCTGCACAGAGCGCTGGGCAGCCGAGGGCTTGCCGTCCTTGCGGTCAATTTACGAGAAGACGCCGCAGAGGTGGCGCGTTTCATGCGCAAATATCAATTGAGTTTCCCCGCACTTCTCGATTCCGACGGGCAGGTCTCGTCGCTTTATCGCGTCTGGGCGCTGCCCATGACCTACATAATCGACGGCGGCGGTCAGATCATCGGCAAGAAAGCGGGGCCAAAGGATTGGGCCGCACGTCATGTCACGGATGTTTTTCAAACGTTGATCGGTGAGACTGGGGAGGCGGCCGGGCCCCTGGTCTCGGGACCGGAGGAGCCCTTGCCGACTAAGCTTAGGGTCAAGAGTCAAGGAAGCGCGTTGCATGCGCAGCAAGACGGACGATCCGAGGTGCTTGATAAACTGCGCGGCGGCGAGGACCTCTCGACCCTCGGCAAAGCCTCAGGCGCCGGTGAGTTCTGGTACATGGTTAAGACTAAAGCCGGCACTGTGGGTTGGATTAGAGGGACGGACGTGGAGGAAGTGCGGCAAACAAAATAACGGTTGCTCGCATTACACGCACGGCTGGTATCGGGTTTTCCAGCATGTTGGGTTTGTGCGCAAGCCCGACAGCCCCGGGCTGCCCACCTAATTCTGTTGACGCAGGATCTCTTTGAGCCGGGAGACTACGCCGGGATCGAGCTTGAAGAGGTCAGAGATGAGTTTGGCGACCTCCTCGCCCTGGATTGAGTTAACGTCCAAATTGGCCTTGGCAGCCTCGGCCAAGAAATCCGGATCCTTGGTTGTGTTCCAGAAGGCTCGACGGAGGATCTGAATTCGATCCTGCGGCGTGCCTGGAGGCGCTGAGTAGCCATACGTGATGGCGCTTGGAGCGTGGATACCGTTTTGGATGAATTGGCGCCCCTCGTCGGTTTTGGCCAGGTTGATGGCTAGGGGAATATTGGCGGGGAGGTCCGGGTGAGGCTGCGGAGCGTTCTGCAGCACAACCGTTACATCGCCTGCTTCGAGTTGTTTTTTCCAAGTGGCTCTCACGGAGGCCGCCGAGATACCGCAGAGCCCCGAAAGTTCTCCCCCCTCGACGGCGAGCCGCATGTCGGCAGTTCCCTTGTATCCAGTGACGACTCTTAAGGGGAGCCCCAGGACTGCCCTCAAGATTTTCGGAAAATCGTCAGTGGACGCGCCCGGCGCAGACCCGCCTAGCCGGACAGGGGTTTTTGCCGCCATCCATTGTTCAACGGACGCGATGCCGCTTGCTTTACTGAGAAGGCAAACATCATGGTTCTTCCCTGGTGTCCCAATCCATTCTAGTTTGAGTGCCTCGAATTCGATTCCTTGACCGCCTATGAGTTGCGCGACGACCTGGCTTCCATGGAAGGTCCCGATGGTCAATCCGTCGGGCTTGGCAACCCTGTAAAGATGGTTGGCGGCAATCAAGCTTCCGGCGCCCGTCATGTTTTCCACGATCAATGTGGGATTTCCCGGAATATGCTTGCCCATATGGCGGCTCAACGCGCGAGCATAGGCGTCAAATCCTCC
>JBFJTQ010000445.1:0-3897 GCA_041625275.1 Binatia bacterium
AGTTTTAAGCTTCTGTACAGCGTCTTTCAGATGACCGTCACTGACGTTTCAAAGGTAGGAGTCCCCATCACCATAAGCAAGTGATGAACGGATTTTCTTTGTTACGCGCTCTCAGAGGTTATCAGAGACAATGACCACAAGTGACCCGAGGCCTCAGCCGATCCATCGATTGCCTTTGACGCTGTTGGCCGTATCCGCCCTCGTGTGGCTAAGTCAGGGATGGCGAGCCGCTGGCTTCGGATGCGAATCGCGCGATTAACTCATCCAGGGGGGCCCGGTCGATGTTCCAAACGCCGTAGAAAGGATGATCAAGGTCTTCGATGATCCAATAGAGCAGGTACACGGACATGCTCAAGGTTGATGTCATGAAGATATGAGCCCCGACGGATCGGACGCCGACGGCAAGAAAGGCCGCCCCAAGCGCAATCGACATGAACAAAAGGAGCAGCCGTAGACGAGGGGGGAGCCGCTCGTTCGCAAGCGCGATCCGCCGTGTACGCATTCTTGCCAAGTCGGATACAGTGGCGATCACGGTAGAGAGAACCGCTTTATCTCGCTCTCCGGCGATGCGAATACCGGCGGTACAGCGCATGATGTCGTAGAGTTCGTCAGATGTATCGGAATTCGTTGGGACCGTGGGGTCAGCCATTTCTTTCCACTCGAGTGTCGCTACCGCGTTGATGTACCTTGCAAGGGATCTCTTCACGTCCTGTACGGAAGGATGCTGATCGGCGCTGAAGTAAATGAGAAAATCCCGAATTGACTCAACGGCGTTTAGCTCGTCTTCGAATGTTTGGCTGAGCGCGGCATACCGTGTGAGTACAGTGACGAGCAAAAAGCCGGCCACGATGGCATAGACGACACCAAACACCCCGAAAAAGGCTCCCCAAGCAGAAACATCCTCCACAATACCTTCGTACTGAATGAAAGGCCGCGCAAAGATGACGACCAACGCGGTGGTGATTCCCACCAGTAACAGGGGAAGGCCGATTCTCAAGACTCGTGCGATAGACAACATCGAAGCCGCCTCCAGAAACAATCAGCAGGCTCTCGTTGCACCGTAAGCCGGTCGCGGAAAGGGTAAACGGATTGACCTACACGCCACCTCAGATCGCCGTTACTGACCACCAGATGCGGGGAATAGACGCAGACTGCGGCGCAGATGACCTCGACGCTGGGCAAACCAAATCCGCAACGACACGCCCTTCAGCGGAGCCAATTACTTCTCGTAGAGCTTTTTGATAAAGCCGCTCTTGTCGAGCTCCTCGACAAAACTCGGATCGGTAAATTCCTCCGGCTTGTGCTTCCACACTTCCGGACGGGTAGGCGCGATATATTCAAAACTCGTCTTCATCCCAGGGTGATTTGGGTACGGCGTAGGCAGAAACGCTTTGGAGAAGATTTCGTACGACTCGGCGACCAGCTCTTCATCGTCGAGGCGCAGGGTTTTTTTGATTACTTTCTTGCCGAACTCCCGGTCTTTCTTGAACAGGGCGATTCCTTCCAGATGAGCTTTCATGTAACTCATAATCATCTCTCTGTCGCTTTTGATGGTCGTACGGCGCGTCGTGATCTCCATCCACGGGTAATCGACTTCTTTCGCAGAATCCCACAGCATGCTGAAGCCGAGCTTGCGCGCCCTGCCGTATCCCGGGTGAGACATCGCCGCTGCGTCCACGACTCCGCTGCTCAGAGCCATGAGCCGGTCCGCATCACCGCCGGTCTGGATCAGGGTTAGTTCCCGATCCGGGTTGAGCCCTTTTTTCTTGGCGATATAACGCACCAGAAAATCCGTCAGCGAACCCAAGCTGGACACGGCGACCTTCTTGCCCTTGAGTTCCTCGACCCTTTTGATTTCGGGCTTTACCATCAACGCATGGACTACGCCCGGCATGGTGTGAGCCAGAATCGCCATATCCCCGCCGGCCAAATCGGCGTTAATGACCGTTGGCGTGGCGATGGGTGAAATCTGGATATTGCCGCTGATCAGGGCTTTGGATGCGATCCCCGAACCGTTCATGGTGATGATTTCAGCGTCGAGACCATGCTTTGCGTAAAGATTTGCCTCTTTGGTGACGAAGATAATGATATTCCCCATGCTGACGGACGGAACCCCGACGCGGATTTTCTTGAGGGGTTTGGTTTGCGCCGCGCCAAGCTGGGAAAAAACCAAAATGAGCGTTACGGAAAAGGTGCAAACGACAAACTTGCGAATAGACATGGTCAGAGCCTCCTTCAAATCCCGACTGCGGTCGAGACGGAACATAGCTACAAAAAGAGGAGGCTGTCAATGAAAGAAAGCTGCTGATGTTTGACCCATTCGAACAGCAAACCCCTGGGAAAGGGGACATGCAAGGAATAATCGAAAAGGCCATAGAAAGCCACCCAGGCCACAACGGTCAGGATGATGCTAATGAGCCAGGATTCTTTACCGGCGAGCTTGAGGTAAAGAAATGTCATCAGAGGGACGGCGATGCCAAAACCAAAAATCCAGATGGCAAGAAAGAAGCCCAAGATCCAAGCGCAGATCTCCAGCGTTCGCCAGCCTGACCTCGCTGCTTCTCGATCAAGCCTCTTAACTAAACGGCTGGCTCTCGTCTTTATGACGCCGCTGATGTCTAAGTTAAGCTGACAGAGTGCCAAAATCAGGCCGGGAAAGCCAACGGCCCAAGGAAACAAACCAGATCGATACCCCCAATCGCGGGATTCCCACAGCGACCAGGCAAAGAGCCCGAGCAAACACAGGCTAAAAATGGGCGCCCAAAACGAGACCGGCTCCTTTGAGGCGATCGAGGACTCATCCTGTTCCTCGATCGTAATCTGTCGCTCCCGCCATCGTTGGTAGACCGGATAGAAGGTCCCGGCAAGAATCACGACAAATATAAAGATCACACCTGGAAACTTAATCCAGGCGAGCCCGTAATTGTCCGTAGCCAAGAAGAGATTGTTTTCGGCCAGGCCTCCGAGAACCAAGCCTAAAATGAGCGGTGGTCGTGGCCAGTCCAACTGAACCATGACCCACCCCAAGGCTCCAAAGATCAAAACTACGATAAGATCTTCGAATAGGTTTTTCTCGGCAAAGCCGCCCAGGTAAACGAGAAGCAAGATGAAGGGTATCACTAAACTGCCCCGAACTTGTGTGATCTTCACTAGCTGGTTAAGAAACAGAAAACATACGGAAACCGTGATGATGTTCGATACGACGACGATCCACACAAACGAGAACGTCAAGGTTAAATGTCCGCCGTCGCTCTCGGGAAGCAGCATGGGGGGACCGGGCACGAGGCCCTGTATGATGAAGGCGCCGAGGAGAATCGCCATCGTCACGCTTCCAGGGACACCAAAAGCAATCGTCGGGACCAAGGCTCCACCTAAAGTAGAATTGTTAGCGGCGCCAGGCCCAAGAACTCCTTCCACGGCTCCCTTGCCGAAACGCTCTTTATCTGTCGAACTCTGGACCGCGTGGGCGTAGGCCACCCATTGCGAGACACTCCCGCCCATTCCAGGAATCACTCCGATATAGGTCCCTAAGGCACTGCATCGCAGCACCAGCCAGCGGTGGCGAAAGGTATCTTTGACCCCCTGCATGACCCCGCCGAGTTTCCCGGTGAAGGTCTCAGCAATGCTGGTACCTCTAACGGAAAGGTCTATGATCTCGGGAATGGCAAAAAGCCCGAGGGTTACAGGCACGAGTCCCAGCCCGTCCCAAAGATACAGGGTCTCGAATGTGAATCGTTCGTTCCCTGAGATCGGGTCAAGGCCGACCGAGGCTAACTGTAGTCCCAGCGCCGCCGCAGCCAGACCTTTGACAATAGCCTCACCGCTTAAAGAAGCGAGAAAGGTGATGCCCAACATGGCCAGCATGAAAAACTCGGGAGACCCTACAGAGAGAACTAA
>JBFJTQ010000446.1:0-3886 GCA_041625275.1 Binatia bacterium
CGCCCTCGGTTACCGGGGGGAGGGAAGTCTGAAAGCCGTCGAGGTTTTCATGCGCGCTTACTATCTCCACGCCTCGCAGATCAGTCGCCTTACCGCCCTCGCTATTCATCGCCTCACCGACTGCGGGCGGCCCCTCTTCGGCAACAAATACAGCTTCGGCAGAACCCTGCGCGACGGGGTGCGCAAATCCCGCGGGCATATCGTGATCACGAAACCCGAAATTCTCACCAGCGATCCGGGGAATCTAATGCGCATATTTATCGATTCGCAAAAATACGGCTACCAACTGTCGCACGAAACCCGCGAGCTGTTGCGCGATCACTTGCACCTCATTGATGAGACTTTTCGCCGGGCGGCAGCGGCCAACATTCCTTTTTTTCAGATTTTGAAGTGGAAGGATCGCGTCTATGAGACGCTGTCCGAAATGCATCGCTGCGGGGTGCTCGGCGCCTTCATTCCCGAGTTCGGTCGGCTTTTGTGCATGGTCTTGCACGACGCCTATCATATTTACACGGTTGACCATCACTCCCTGTTGCTTATTCACGAGATCGAGAAACTCAAGGCCGGGGAATATAAGGACTCCTTGCCCCTGTTGACTCAGCTCGCTCGTGAAACGGAAAAGATAGAGCTGCTGTATTTGGGCCTGATGTTCCATGACATCGGCAAGGGTTTCGGCGGCGGCCACTCCGAGCGGGGGGCTGTCATGGTGCGGCAAATCGCCCGGCGGATGCGTCTCAACGTCGATGACGGGGCCCTTGTTGAGTTTTTGGTGCGTTATCATCTCGTGATGACCCAGACCGCGTTCCGGCGCGACTTGGAGGACGTAAAGACCATCCTTGACTTCGCCCAAACGATGGGCAGCGTGAACAATCTCAAAATGCTTTATTTGCTGACCTTTGCCGATGTCAAGGCGGTAGGGCCCGATGTTTGGAATCCATGGAAAGCATCGCTTCTGGGCGAGCTTTACGTGAAGGCGTTGAGCGTTCTGGAAGAGATGGAAAAAGGGGAATTCAAGAGAGAGGATCTGCGGGCGGTGCTACGGCGCATTCAGGGCAGGCTGCGACGCGAGCTATCAAAAGACTATGCAATCGACGCGGTTCAGCGTTTCCTGGAAACCATGCCGGAGCGGTACTTTCTGTCGACTTCAGAGGGCGAGGTGCCGGCTCATTTCGCCCTCATGGAGCAGTTCTCCGGGCGTGGAGCCGTGAGCATGGTCGAGCACTTTCCTGAGCGGGACTGCAGTACGGTGGCGGTCTGCACCAACGACCGTCCCGGCCTCTTCGCTTCCATTACCGGCGTCATGGCTGCGTTGAATCTGGACATTCTGAACGCACGTATTTTTACCGCCAGCGACGGTCGTATTCTCGATGTGTTTCGGGTGTCCCATCGTGGCCGTTCGGAAAGCGTGACGGGAGAGCAGAAATGGAGTAGGTTTCGCTCGACTTTGGAGGGTGTTTTGGAAGGCAAACTGGATGTTGCCCAATTGGTCGCAAAATCCCAGCCTTCGTCGTTTCTGCAAAAGCGCGTTCCCAAAGTGTCAACCGTCATTCAAATCGACAACGAAGCGTCCGATCACTTTACGATCGTGGAGGTCTTTACGGAAGACCATCTGGGAGTGCTATTCACGATCACCTACGGACTGCACCAGTTGGGGCTTTCCATCCATGTGGCGAAGATATCCACGAATGTAGATCAAGTGGCGGACGTGTTTTACGTGACGGATCAGGCCGGCGCGAAAATTCTCGACCCCGGCTGTCTCGATGAAGTTCGCCGTTACTTGCGCGAAATCCTGGCGCCGCATGATGAACGAGAGATTGAGTCCTTACATTGATTCCTTTCTCACGATGATCAGCGTGGAGAAAGGTCTTGCCAGAAACACCGTTGAGGCCTACAGCCGCGACCTCGCCCAACTGGCGGAGTTCCTCGCGGCACAGGGGATACGGGATTGGGCAGCGGTCCAGCCCGCACATCTTCGTTCCTTTGTTTCGTCGTTGCGGGCGCGGCAGTTGGGCGTTCGGTCCATCGCCCGGGAAATAGTGACCGTGCGACGTTTTTACCGGTTTTTACAGGCGGAAGGTGTGGTGGAAACTGCGCCGTTGCCGTCGTTTCACTTGAGCGCCACGACAAGAAGACTGCCGAAAGCGCTCAAGGGTAACGATGTGAGCCGACTGCTTGGCCAGCCCAAATCGACGGACCCGCTCGGGCTGCGTGACCAGGCCATGTTGGAGCTTCTGTATGCGACGGGAGTCCGGGTGTCGGAATTAGTCACGCTGGAGACGCAGCACCTCAATTTTCAAGGGGACTTCCTGATCGTGAAGGGAAAAGGATCGAAGGTGCGGGCCGTTCCTTTCGGCAAGTGGGCGAGGAAGAAGTTACAGAGTTATCTGCAGCTGGGGCGCCCGAGTTTGCTTAAGGGGAGGTTGAGCCGTTTTCTTTTCGTCAATCGTTCGGGACGGCCGCTGACCCGGCAGGGGTTTTGGAAGCTTCTCCGCGGGTACGCCCGAGCGGCGGGGATCGACGAGAAAGTGTCCCCCCACACCTTGCGTCATTCGTTCGCAACGCACTTGCTCGAAGGCGGGGCGGATCTCCGTGCGGTGCAATCCATGCTCGGCCACGCTGACATTGCGACGACTCAGATTTATACCCACGTCAATGCGAGGCGCCTCAAGTCCGCTCACCGGCGCTACCACCCGCGCGAAAACAGCCGCGAGCCTGAAACTTCAAAGAACGGGGCTTCGGACTGATGGACCTTGTGTTTTGGCTGGGCATACCGTATTGATTATGGAAAGCCTCCGGCAGTAAAAAGTTTATTGGAAAATCTAATCCTACAAATCGCAATCCTGGCGCTGCCGATTCTTATCGCTGTGGTGTTTCACGAGGTGGCGCACGGGTGGGTGGCTTATCGACTGGGCGACTCTACAGCGGCACGCATGGGACGATTAACCCTCAATCCCATCGCTCACATCGATATCGTCGGAACCGTCGCCTTGCCGGCCTTGCTGATCATAGCCAATGCGCCTTTTCTTTTTGGCTACGCAAAACCGGTGCCCGTAAACTTTTACAATCTCAGGCATCCCAAGAGAGACATGATTTGGGTGGCGCTAGCCGGGCCGGCGATGAATCTCGTATTGGCTCTTGTCTTCGTTCTCGGATTGAAATTGGGCGGTTCAATATTAGGCGGTGGCGCCGCGTCGGCGTCTGCAGTGGCGAATTTTTTTGTTCCGCTGTTGTGGATGGCCGAGTATGGCATCCGCATCAACATTCTCCTCGCGGTGTTTAACGCCTTGCCGCTTCCGCCCCTCGACGGTGGACGGGTGCTGGTGGGGGTTTTACCTGAACCCTTATCTTCAAGAGTGGCGCGCATTGAACCTTTTGGCTTTCTCATTCTCATTGTCTTATTGATGACCCACATGTTGGACAAGATCATTGGACCACCGGTCGGGCTTTTATTGAGATTCTATGGCGGTCTTTTGTAAATAGAGAAACTATGGACACGATTGTTAGCGGGGCGAGGCCTACGGGCCGCCTTCACCTTGGACACCTCCACGGCGCGCTCAAGAACTGGGTGCGTTTGCAGGACGATTATCGCTGTTATTTCTTCGTCGCCGACTGGCACGCATTAACCACGGACTATGCGACGCCGCAAGGTATCCAGCAAAACACCTTTGAGATGGTCATGGATTGGCTCGGTGTGGGTCTTGATCCGGAGCGTTCCGTGCTGTTCCGGCAGTCCCGCGTCAAGGAGCATGCGGAGCTGCACTTGCTTTACTCGATGATTACCCCCGTGCCGTGGCTGGAGCGCAACCCCACCTACAAAGAGCAAATCAAGGAGCTCGTGGGCAAGGATTTGTCGACGTATGGCTTTCTCGGCTATCCGGTGCTGCAG
>JBFJTQ010000447.1:0-3886 GCA_041625275.1 Binatia bacterium
GACGGCACCATCGACGCCATTTTCGACGAAGGGCTTATCCTTTGGTTCGACGAAGCCCTTGCCGCCGGCATGCAGCCCGTTACGCTCGACGACTTTGCCTTTAAGAAGCTCGAAGCTATCGGCTGGCGCCGCGTCAACATCCCCAAGGGGCGTTACCCGCACCTCAAGGAAGATCACGAATGTCTCGACTACAGCGGCTGGCCGCTTTACACCCGCGCCTCTCTGCCGGACGAAGACGCCTACAAGGTCATTGACGCCATCAACGCGCGCAAAGACGAGATTTTCTGGGAGGAGGCCTTTACGGGGATCGGCCAACTAGGCCAGGATACGCCGGGAACACCCCTTGATGTTCCTCTTCATCCCGGCGCGGAGAAGTGGTACCGGGAGCACGGGGTCAAGGTTTGACGGGCTGTAATCACCGGCGTCGCGTTCGCAACTCTCGGACGTGAATGCTAAGTCACGGCGGCAAGAAGTTGCCGGTCCGACTTTCGAGCGTGAGATCTCTCCTCACTGTTTGACATTATGACTATAGCATGACTATATAATGGTTATGACTACAGTAAATGTAGCCACCTTGAAGGAGAAGCTGAGCTATTATCTTGGCTTGGTGAGGAAAGGGCAGGAAATCGTGGTGACGTCTCATCGCCATGAGGTCGCTCGCATTCTTCCTCCTTCCGCTGCGGATGCCAAAGTCATAGAACCCTCACGCCCCGTTGGGGATCTTAGGAAAATAAAGGGAGTCAAATCGCGGCGCTCTATATCCGCTGTGAACACGCTTCTCGAAGACCGTCGGCGCAGATGACGGTCTACATCGACACATCGGTGATTCTTCGCATTCTCTTCAGGGAACCGAATCCGGTTGAGCTTTGGGGCAAATGGATAAAGGCCTTTAGTAGCAACCTGTGGCGTGTCGAGGCTCTGCGGAATGTGGACCGGCTGCGGCTCTCCGGTGACCTTTCCGATGAGGACGTAGCCGATCTCGTAAGAGAAATCCGAGTTGTGGACGAAACGCTCGCCATCTACCCACTTACCGAGAGAATTTTGCAGCGCGCAAGCGAAACTTTCCCCACGGTCGTCGGAACGCTTGACGCGATACATCTGGCCACGGCCCTTGCCATACGGCAATTTGAGCCGCTTGATTTATTTTTAACCCACGACAGCCAGCTCGCTATCGCCGCTCGCAGCCTCGGCTTCACCGTTATTGGAGCAAGTTAGACTGCCGCACTCTTGCTTTCCTCGTTATCCGAGAAGCGAGCCGTAAAGTTAGCGGGCGCCCTGTTCGATTGCAAATGGCAAATTGAACATGCGAGCTTTGCAATCTGCGATTCCGAGCACAGCACGGATGAGGGCATCCTCAACACAGAGACCCATTGTCCGCGACCGGAGGGGATTGGTCCTTAATGGCCATGCGTAGCTAGCCCGGGCGAGTTTTTCCGACAGTCTACTGCCGCCGCATCCGCTTCATCATTTCCTCCATCTGCTTTTGCATTTGTTCCATTTGCTCTGTGCTCATTCCGCCAGCGGACGGGCCTCTGGGCATTTCCTGGCCAGGCCCCATGCCCACTGGAGGCCAGCCGGGCATGTCGGGCATCCGCTCATAGCCGGCGGGAATTTCGAAGAGGCCGGAATCCTGCCTTCCAATCTGGATGTTCGTATAGTCGATCTGAAAACGCTGGTTTTCCGAGGTACCTTCCATGCGGACAGGAACATTGTCCTTGGTCACCCAATGGTGGCCATCGAATCGGCTGCCGTCTTTTTGGCGCCCTTCAAATTTGTACTTCGTCGTCGCCATCCCGTTCACTCGCTCCGAGCCGAGCTTGGTCAACTTGACGTCGCCTTCTCGCATCCTGCCTTCGGGGTGATGGGTTCCGGGCTCGCCGCGGCTCTCCATATACATTTTTGCGCTCGGTATGAGTTGCCATGTTACACCTTTGTCCCGGCGCCAAATCATGACCGATTTTTCACCGTAGGCTACTAGCTCGCGCCTTTCCTTGTCGTTCGAGAAGTAAACCTTCCCGGTGAGAATCATCGGCTTGCCATCCGGATCCTTCCCCATATCCATCCGCACGTCGGCCGAATATCCGACTTTGGGATAGGGAAACTCAGCGGCGAATACCGAAGCGTCCAACAGAAAGATCATACAAATAACCAGCGGCACCCAGAAAAATCTATCCCGCTTCACGTCTTATCCTCCTGAAACTTTGGATTTTATTGGCGGCCGTTTCCGCCCCAGACTAGTCCATCGACCCAGAGCTTTGCTAACTCCAGGGCGTACGAGTCCGCTTGCCGTTGAGAGTCAAAGGTCGCCCTGCGCCGACCGAAGATGGGAATCCTTCCAATGCGCCTTCCCTTCTCGATGATCACCGTGGCTCTGGCAACCCACTTGCCGGATGGAAGCCTGTGCGAGACGAGCTCGATGCAATAGCCCTTATAAGATTTTTTTCTCATATTTGGACCAATAATCAAGAATCGAGTTCAGACGCTTCCGCTCCAAGATAAAAGGGTCAACGCAACGCCATTTTTTCGGACGATTCCGATTCCGCCGTTGGCGATACAGCCTCTCCCGCGCATCCTGTATTCTCACATGCGCGCGACCCGCGTCGGTGCCTTTCCATCGATCGACTCCTTCTCGCGGGGCTATCCTACCCGCTTTTCGATTCGATCGCACATCCGTCAAATTCTCAGGGCCTCTCTCCAGTCAATAGCGCGTAGTCCAATCGAATCAAGATCTATTACTCAAAAGCCCTAGCGGCGGACAATTGTGATGTGGAACCATTTTCCTTTTTGGTTGACAGCATAAGTCTATATCTGATATCGGCTACGAGCCGTGATCGTCGTCCATCCCACCACTGATCGCTGGTCCTCATTCCGCTTCCGATGGGCGACGACCCGTAACTCAAGGAGGATACGTGAGCATCGACAGCGAAAGATTCCGAGTCAGCCATTGGGCAAACGTCTGCCCTCTTCTTCACCTTAACTTCTTGTCCTTCATTCACCGGGAGGCGTACCATGATCACACCGAATGCGATCGCCGCACGAAACACGCGTAACAGCGGTTCTGTATCCAGCGTCTCAAATCCCCTCGTATCTGCCCGAAAGGGTCAGCGTTGCCTGATAGCAGTAGCTCTATTGTTGATAGTCTCTATGCTCCCCGGCCCAGCGCTGGGCCAGAACCTGCAATGGGCAAAACGGGCGGGGGGCACGGCTTTTGACACCGGGTACGGTATTGCGGTGGATAGTTCCGGCAACGTTTACGTGACGGGTTATTTCAACGGTACCGCGACCTTCGGACCCGCCGAGCCGAACCAGACGATCCTGACGGCTGCCGGATTAAGTGACATTTATGTGGCGAAGTAAAATGCGAGCGGCGCTCTGCAATGGGCGAAGCGAGCGGGGGGAGCCGATAGCGACCAAGGGTATGGGGTTGCGGTAGATGGTTCGGGCAACAGTTATATTACAGGTTACTTCACTGGCACGGCGACCTTTGGACCCGGGGAGCCGAACCAGACGGTTTTGACAGCCGTCGGTGGTGCCGACATTTTTGTAGCAAAGTACAATGCAAGCGGCGCTTTGCAATGGGCGAAGCGAGCGGGGGGAACCGATAGTGATTTTGGTTTCGATATCGCGGTGGATGATTCGGGCAACAGTTATGTGACGGGCGAATTCAGAAGCGTTGCGAACTTTGGAGCGGGACAGGATCTGATATCCCTGGGTAACAATGACATTTTCGTCGCGAAGTACAATGCGTTTGGCACCTTGCAATGGGCGAGACGCGCCGGGGGATCTGGTCGCGAAAGCGGGTATGGGGTTGCGGTCGATGGTGCGGGCAACAGTCATATTACAGGTTCTTTCACAGGCACGGCGACCTTCGGACCCGGAGTGGACC
>JBFJTQ010000448.1:0-3869 GCA_041625275.1 Binatia bacterium
AGGCACAGGCTCTTTGCGAGAATCCGCACAACGTCTTCTTTGTTGCCAGGCTCTACCACATAACCGATGGCTTCGATGAAAGTTCGTACGTACGCCTCCACGAGTTGGGGCTTGCTCGCCATCATACGCCGAGTCGTCACGGCTAGCGTTTGCGGCATAACGACATCAGACCCTCTCAGGTTGACGAGAGTGTTATACCCCTTCCCTGCGTAAAGGTCCCCGACCGATCCGCGCAAAACGGTGGCATCGATGGTGTTAGTTTCCAGCGCTAGGCGGCGATTCCCTTCGGTCCCCGGTATGGTGATGAAACTGACTTTGGGGTCGCGGGGGTCAAAACCAATCTTTTGCAGTGCCATGAGGGACGTGACGTGAGACGAAGCTCCCGGGCCGCTAATTCCGACGCGTTTACCTCGCAGATCCTCCGGCCTCTTGAGCTCAGGCCGTCCCGTGAGTCGGTGATCGAGCTTCTGAAAAAAATTGGCAATCGCAACGATATCGGCGCCGCCGCCTGCTCCGTTTAAAAGATGGCCGCCGCCAACGATCGTCATATCGATTTCGCCTGCTAGCAAGGCCGCTATAGACAAGGGCCCTCGCGACATCACGATGAATTGCACGTCCAGGCCATGCTTGCGAAAGAGGTCTCGCTCTTTCGCCACCCAAAGTGCCGCCATGCTTTCGCTGGTAATGCTCGACGCCAGGTTGCTGCGGATCAGCGCGCTGGCGGCCTCCGCCACAGCCCCTTTGAGCGGCAGGACAAGACAAGGCACGATGAGCAACATTATCAACCTAGCGGTGATCATAAAATGACCTCCTTACTCTCGGAAGCAAGTCTTAATACTCCTTATACATTCGATGCGCTCTGTAATCTTTTCGCTATTCGACCCGCATCCACTTCTTTTTTCAAAAAGGGGAGCATGCCGCCTGCCGCCAGTCGCTCTAATATGAAAGGGGGCATTGGCTCGAACTTGAGCTCCACGCCAGATGATAGGTTAGTTAAATGTCCGCGCTGTAAATCGACTTCAAGCTCGTCACCCTTCTTCACTGATTTTAAGATCCGCGGCAGTTCCACGACCGGCAGGCCGCGCTCTATGGAATTTCGCAGAAAGTAGGGAGCGGCGGTCTCGCAGATCACCGCCGCCACTCCAGTGCCCAATATCGCAAGACATGCGTGATCGTGATCATGTCCAAAGCCCATGTACTCCGCCACGATGTAATCACCCGCCCTCACTTTGCGCGAAAAATCCGGGTTTACGTTGATCATACAGTACTTGCCCAACTCTTCCTTGGTATAAAGTCCTCTGGATTGGAGGTCATGAGAGATCTCAAACGGACAAATTTCCCAGTCCACATCCAAAACCCCACGAAAAACCCACGCCTTTCCCCTTGACAGTTTCATGAGCTTGCCCCTGGCGGCCTAAACGCCGCTGAATGAGTCAACCGGCTTTCACCATGGATCAGGAAATGATCAGGCTGCTGACAAACCCTTCCTTCACGTGCCGGGGGCGACATGGGGAATGGCATAGGGATTGAACTCAAGGACATTGTTCGTTTGTGGTGGAGCTCCCGAAGCGCAAGTATTATTTTTTCAACAGCCCGCTAGAGATATTTTCTCGGATCGACAATTTTCCCTTCGACACAGGATGCTGCTACGGTCATCGGATTGGCGAGGTAAATTTCGCCTTTTTCGCTGCCCATGCGTCCGGGGTAATTGGTCTGAGCCGACGCAATGCACACCTCATCGTCCGAAAGCGGCGTATTTGAACCCCATTCCATTCCCTCGTTAGGCACCGGCACGACGCATTCAGCGTCGATGAAGACCTTGAACAAACCTTCGTCCAGCGCCTGACGCAGAATGTTCGTCGTCCCCGGCGTGATGTTTAGGACCACGTTGGGATGGATTTTCCTGCCTCTCAAGATTTGCGCGGCCATGCGCAAGTGCTCCAGCCATCCCCCGGCATCGCTGCCGATGAACCCCCGGTTGATGGGTATTCCTTCCAGCTCGTTGACAGACTTCACTATGTGGCGCTTAGGGGGTGGCACGACCTGCGGTTCCAGGTTCGTAACATCGAATTGATAAACCCTCTCGTACAGGGAATCCGGGTCGCTCACGAGAGGTTCAAACGGTTCCCGTGTTCGCGCCCGCACATAGTCTAGAGTCTTCTCGTCGGGATTAAAAATGGCCGTCCATGCACCGGCAAAAATCGCAAAAGAACAGAGAGAGAAGCGCTCGTCCATACTCGCCGATTCAACAACCGGCCCGGCCCATTCGATCACCGCACCTCCCGCCCCTGCGGGTCCTATACGGCCGAGGATAAATTCGAAAATGTCACGCGCACAGGTTCCCTTCGCCAATTTCCCGGTGACAACTATCTTGACCGAACGTGGAACGCGAACCCACGTCTTCCCCGTCATGAAATAGGCGCCCCGTCCATAGGAAAGGGTTGTCGCAAAAGCACCCAGCGCCCCATTGCAGCTCGAATGGCCGTTGACCGCCTGGAAGTAGACCTCGCCGGGCAAAGCCCAAGCCCGCTCGGCCGAAAACATGTTCTCAATGCCGCCTCTGCCAAGGATATAGATATTTTCTCCCGGAACACCGACAGCTTTGGCCCATTCCCTGGTAACGCGCCGTGATCTCGCTGCGTTGTGTGAGGCGGTAGCCCCCAGGTGACCGTCCACGATCCGAATGAGGTTAGGATTGAAAACGCCAACTCCCCACTCGACGCAAAGCTCCAAGCCACCGCGTAAGTTGCCAAAATTCCCCATCGGCGTCGGGCACCGGCTGGTCACTTCGAGATACTCTCCCGGTGAAACCTCTTTGCGGCCCGCAGCCTTAGCCAGAATCTTCTCGGTTATCGTTTTGCCCATGGGACGCTTAAAACACTGAAGACTAAACGAGGGACGACCGACTAATGGCGGGATACTGGCTCATGCCGCCCGCAGGTGTCAAGAAGAAAAGGACTTTACGGCAAAAAGCATTATGCCTGACAGAAGCGCAGGTTCAATGTGGCAAATGCCGAGCCCGGTTAACTCTTGGTCACAACGGAACGCCTACAGAGAACCAAAAACACCTCGCGACCTAGCAGAAGATGCACCTGGCAGGAGCGAAGTGAAACTGCGCATTTCAAACGCAGGGCGTCAGTCAAACGTTGACAGAAGCAATCGATGAGATCCGTGCAAAAAACCTCGCGCCGCGCATGAAACCAAGCGCGACGGGGCGCATCTCGATCACCCGCCGGCGCGCTTCCTGAACGCAAAGTTTTCTAGTTGTACTTCTTCAACACATGCCGGGCGATGACCATGCGCATGACTTCGGAGGCGCCCTCGGTGATCATGCGGCTGCGTTGGTCGACAAACCATTTCGCCAGCGGCAGATCCAGAGTCAAGCCGATGCCGCCGTGGATTTGGAGCACCCGATCCACCACCCGGAAGGACATCTCGTCGGCAAAAAGCTTCGCCATATAGGCTTCGTTGCGGATGTCTTCCTTCTGATCGTTTTTCCACGCGGCCTGATAAACCATCAGCCGGGCTGCGTGCAGCTCGACAAAGGAGTCCGCCAACTTGAACGTGATCCCTTGCCGCTCGGACAACGGCTTTCCGAAAGTGATGCGCTGCTTCGCATAGCTGGAGCCCATTTCAATGCAGCGCTCCGCCACACCCAGGGCGCGGGCGCCATGTTTCAGCCGACCGATTCCCAGCCACCTCTGCGCCAGCTTGAAGCCCTCCCCCTCCTTCCCCACCAGATTTTCCGCAGGCACCTTGAGATCGTCGAACGCGATTTCCCATGGCTCCTCGCCCATGATGGTCTTGTACTTCGTCACCAGCGTGATTCCCGGCGACTTCATGTCGACCATGAAACAAGAGATTCCCCC
>JBFJTQ010000449.1:0-3863 GCA_041625275.1 Binatia bacterium
TGACTCTTCCTGAACCGGATGCCCCAGCAATTCAAATACCACTTGACTGCTGAAGCCGCGGCGCTGGAGAAAGGTGGCGGCACGGCGAAGTATTTTGGGATCGCTCAAGTTATGTCCCTTGAATCTCTTATCCAAAAGCAGCCTTGCTTTTCCTTTCTCGTCCTCTTGATTGAATGTCTTGCAAATCACGTCACGAATCAACGGCGGGACGACACCTTTGGCCTTTAGCTCTTGCTCAATTCGCTTCGGGCCGTAACCACGGTCGAATCTAGATAGCGCCCAATTTTGTGCAAACGAACTATCGTCGAGAACGCTTTGCGCACGCAGCCGCTTCAACGTTGTTTCGGCGACGGTGCTGGCAAATCCCCCTCGAATGAGATGGCTCCTGACCTCGCCCTCAGTGCGCGCGCGGTAGCTCAGAAACTTAAGCGCCGCCTGGAGCGCGTCTTCGGAAGAACCGCGCGACTTGGATTGGGAACTGTGCCGTTTCAGTGTTTAACCAGCCTTTGGACGTTACTTTGCTTTGCCCTTCTCCTTCTTTTCCGCAGCGGGAGGCTCCGCTTCGGCGCGTTTGAGCCCCAACTTTTCCATGGCTTTGGCGACGATTTGATTAGCCGTAGCGGGATGCTCCCTGAGAAAATTCTTAGCCGCTTCACGCCCCTGGCCAATTCTTTCACCTCCAAATGAGTACCAGGCGCCGCTTTTTTCGACAATGCCCATTTCGCTCCCGAGATCAACGATCTCGCCCTCTCGGGATATGCCGGTGCCATAGAGGATATCGAATTCCGCCTCTTTGAATGGTGGCGCCAACTTGTTTTTGACGACCTTGACCCTCGTGCGTCCGCCAACGATATCGTCACCGTCCTTTAACGCTCCGATGCGGCGGATGTCCATCCGCACGGAAGCGTAAAACTTGAGGGCATTGCCTCCCGTGGTCGTCTCGGGGTTGCCGAACATGACGCCGATCTTCATTCGTATCTGGTTGATAAAGACGACTACCGTTTGCGAGCGGGAAATGGTTGCGGTGAGTTTGCGCAATGCCTGTGACATGAGACGAGCCTGAAGCCCCATATGGGCATCACCCATCTCGCCTTCGATTTCCGCTTTGGGTACCAGGGCCGCGACCGAATCGATCACTAACACATCAATGGCGCCGCTGCGAACCAAGGTTTCTGCTATTTCAAGCGCCTGTTCACCGTGGTCCGGTTGCGAGACGAGTAGATCGTCGGTGTTGACGCCGAGTTTTTTTGCGTAACCCAGATCCAAAGCGTGTTCCGCATCTACATACGCGCCCATGCCGCCCTGTTTCTGTGCTTCGGCGACAATTTGTAGGGCAAGCGTTGTTTTACCGGAGGCTTCCGGACCATAGATCTCAACGACCCGGCCGCGCGGTACCCCGCCGATGCCGAGAGCGATATCGAGCCCGAGAGAGCCGGTTGAGATCACGGGGACGTCTTTCACCAAGCCCCCTTCGCCAAGTTTCATGATCGCGCCTTTGCCGAATTGCCTCTCGATCTGGCTGACAGCGAGATCGAGGGCCTTCTCCCGATTCACATCCATAAGCTTTTTGCCTCCTTGTAGTGTCCAATCCAGCTGAATTGTTACGGGGCGGAGAGACGTACCACATTCAATTGGCGGTAAACTGCGCCCTCGGGCTTGAGCACGCTCTGAAAAAGTATGACCTCTTCGACCTCGGACCGACCAAACTCAAACCCTTGCCAACGTTCGAGTGCCTCCGCAAGCTTTTTGGGGGAACCGTTGAACCGCCGCCAGCGGCCGATCGTCAAGTGTGGCTTAAAGGGTCTAAGCTCCGGTGCAAAACCAAGGGATACCATTGCATTTTCGACCTTCAACGCGAGGGCTGCCAGACGATCGCCTTGCAACCCTACCCACAATACCCGTGCTCTCCTCACGTCGGGAAATACCCCTAATCCTTTAGCATTTAATGTGAAGCGCGAAAAGGGGCGCAGGGTGTCCACCAACGCATGGTTGATAGGCTCCACATGACCCTCCTCGACATCACCGAGAAACTTCAGGGTGAAGTGCAGGTTCGCTTCCGCGACCCAACGTACATCGGGAAGTGGGTGCTCCAGTTGTGATACCACCTGGGAAATTTTGGCGGTGGTCGTCGGGTCAATGGGAACTCCAATGAACGCACGAATCATGACGCCATCCGGTCGATCTCCCTAGGGTGCGCGGAGGCTCTTACGCAGCCAGTCGAGCGCGGCTTGAGATGTTCCGACGATCACGCGCTCACGGTCGCCGTGAAATTGAAAACGTCTGGCTTCATGCAGGTTGTTCCCGGCAATACTGATCCACACCGTGCCGACCGGTTTTTCGGCAGTGCCACCGCTTGGACCGGCAATTCCAGTTACGCCGATCCCGATGCTCGATGCCAATCGGTCTCGGACGCCAGCGGACATTTCTAATGCCGCCTGCTCGCTCACGGCACCGAACTCTTGCAACGTCTGTGCTTTCACTCCGAGATAACGAATCTTAGCCTCGTTGGAATAACTAACCACCCCGCCGTGAAAGTAAACCGAACTCCCGGCTACGCGTGTGATCCTATGACTAATATAACCCCCGGTGCAGGACTCCGCGAGGGCCAGTGTCTGGTGTTTCGCCAGCAGGAGCCGGCCGACGACCTCTTCCAATGTTTCTTCTCCCTCGGCGTAGATATAGGAGCCTAGAATCTTTTTGATTTCGCTCTTCAATCTTTCAAACTTGGCAATTCTTTCACCCTTGCCCCGAACCGTCAGGCGCAAGGTAAGGTCCGGAAAATGCGCGCGAAACGACAGTTTTGCACCTTGACCGAGTGAGATAGACTTCAGCATGTCGTCTATCCTCGACTCCGTCAGCCCGTAAATCTTGAAGCTGCAGGCTGAGATTTGCTCCGCGCCGCTCCTCAGATCGGCGAGCCAGGGCATGACGGTTGCGCTGAGCATCGTGAGCATTTCCTGAGGCACCCCTGACAGCCAAACCAGAGTCCGATGGGGGCCCACCGAGACCCGAAAGCCAGGCGCGGTGCCCGTCGGGTTCGGAATGATGACCGATCCCTCCGGGAAGCGCGCCTGTTTGAGATTGTTGTCGGACCAAGTTAAACCGCGGGCCTCGAAACGCTTCTTGAGCGACTGCGCCACGTGTTCGTCTTGGAGCAATCTGCAACCTAGGAATTGTCCTACAACCTCTGCCGTCAGATCATCGGCTGTCGGCCCGAGACCTCCCGTGCCGACTATTAAATCGGAAATATCGCTTGCCCGGTCAAGGGCCCAACGAAGCAACTCCCTGTCATCACCAACTTTGAGAACCGCGGTCACCTCAATGCCGACTGTGGAAAGCCGATCCGCAATGGTCGCCGAGTTCGTATCGATAACTCTTCCCGTGGTCAGTTCATCGCCCGTGCTGATAATAACTGCTTTATCCATCATATCAGGCCCCACGAGACAATTAGGCGCAAAATGACGAATGTATAAAAGCCGGCTACCAAGTCGTCAAGAACGATTCCCGCCCCTCCGGGCACTTGTGCCAATTTAGACGCCGGAAAGGTTTTGCCAATGTCAAAGATACGAAAAAGAACAAATGCCAGAGCCAACGGCAAGATTCCGGGCGGGGCGAGGAAATTCGCCACAACGAAGCCCGCGATTTCGTCAATAACGACGATTGCCGGATCCTTCTGCTTAAAGATGACCTCTGCCTGGGTCGCTAACCAGACTGAGAGGAAAACAAGGCTTGCGAGGGTCAGCAATCCCAGAATCAGCGAACCGTTTGCCACTCGGTTTACGGCTAAGGATAAGGGAATAGCCGCAAGCGTTCCCATCGTGCCCGGTATGAGAGGAAAATAGCCGACTCCCATGCCGGTAACA
>JBFJTQ010000450.1:0-3851 GCA_041625275.1 Binatia bacterium
ATGGCGTCAGCCGGCAGGGCGCCGGAACAGGCAGATTCTTAACGATTCCCGCCGTAACGTTTCATCAACTCAATCCAACCTCCCCCGTGTCAGCCGACATTCCGCTCGATCCCGTCGAGGGATCTCTCTAACTCCCGTTCGAACTCCCCGATATCGAAACCCGCGGCCCGCGCACCGTCCAGAGTCGCAATACAAATCATGATGATATCCAGGCACGCCCGCGGTGGCGGTTCATCGGGATGATCGTAGAGATAAAGATCGACACGGGCCTTGAGGGTAAAATAATCCTTGAGGCAAACCACCGCAGGAAGGCACACTAGCGAGCCGGTGTTGACCCGGGACGGCGCAAAGACAACGCCTCCCGGGTCAACTAGCGCGATCTGCGTGCCGTTTTCAAATAGAATAACCAAATCGGAGCCTCCGGTTTCGGGGTGTTTTTTTCCTCCAGGGCCCTAACCTCGTTCCAGGGTAATTTCACCGCTTTTCCGGAAGCGACATCCAACAAAGTCGCGGATTCCTGATCGAAAAGCACGGCTTCGGGGTGATCTTCTAGCCAACGCCGGACCGTCGATTTAACGTGATTTATGTCCGCCGCCACAGTGATATTCTAATGCCCAGCGCGGCTACCGACGCTCGCCCACAACAACTCCGCGGGATGTTTGGCTTTTCGACCGGCCAAATGCTCGATCTGCTGGCGACAGGAAATTCCCGGCGCGACGATTTCAACCTCCTCGCCCGCGGCTTTGACGGCCGGCGCGAGGCGGCGGTTGCCGATGGTGACCGATAAATCGTAATGCTCCTTCTCAAAACCAAAAGATCCCGCCATGCCGCAGCATCCCGAGTCAATTTCCGTTACTTCGTAGCCCACGGCTTTGAGCACGCCCACCGTCGGCGCCGTGCCGACAAGCGCTTTTTGGTGGCAATGGCCGTGCAGCAGTACCTTTCGGCCCTTGCCCCCGGTTTTGAGCTGCAGGCGGCCCGCGGAGTGTTCGCGATCGACAAATTCTTCGAGAAGAAAACTATTCGCGGCGACTTTTTTTGCCGCTTCCGTGCCGACAAATTCGGGATATTCGTCGCGCAGGGTCAACAAACAAGAGGGCTCGAGGCCAACGACCGGCGCGCCACTCTCCACAAATTGGGCCAGACGATCGACGTTCCAGATGGCATTCTCCTTGGCTTGGCCGAGCATGCCTTTGGAGATCATCGGCCGGCCACAGCATTTTTTATCGACCAACAGGACTCGATATCCGCAGCTTTCTAAAAAGCGGGTGGCGGCGATGGCCACTTCCGCAGCGTTGAAATTGTTGAAAGTGACATGAAATAAAACCACCTCGCCGGAAGAGGCGTCGCCGCCGCGCTCCCGGTCGCGGAACCAGTCTTCAAAGTTTTGACTGCTGAACCGCGGCAAGGGGCGCCTGCGGTCGACGCCAGCGATTCTTTCCAATAGCCAACGGTTCAGCGTCGAGCCGGCCAGCCAGTTGGAAACCGGCGCAAAACAGGAACCGAGCCGGTTGATCCTTTCGATGGCGCCGAACATTTTGTTGCGCAGCGGCAAGCCGTTGGCCCCGTGGTAATGGTCCAGAAACTCGTATTTGAGTTTGGCCATATCCACGTTGGACGGGCACTCGGCCTTGCACGCCTTGCATTCAAGGCAAAGATCCATAATCTCGAATAGCCGTTTGCCGGTGAACTCCTCCTTCGGAACCTTTCCCGAAAGCACGGTGCGCAGCGCGTTGGCCCGGCCGCGGGTGGAGTGCTCTTCGTCCAACGTTCCCATATAGGAAGGACACATGGTGCCGTCGAGTTTTTTGCGGCACTCCGCCATGCCGCTGCACATCTCCACGGCACGCGCAAAACCTCCCTGGCCGCTGAAATCCAAGGTCGTCGAAGGCTCCCAGGTTTTGTACTGAGGGCTGATTTTGAGCGAGTCGGTCATCGCCGGCGCTTCGACGATCTTGCCGGGATTCATGATGTTCTTGGGATCGAAGGCCCGCTTGATAAGGCGAAACGCGTCGTATAGTTCCGGACCAAAAAGCTTCCGGTTAAAATGACTTCGCGCCAACCCGTCGCCATGTTCGCCCGACATCGAGCCGTTGAATTCGAGCACCAGGTCAGAGACTGCGTTGGCTATAGAGACCATCTTGTGTTTTTCGCTCTCATCTTTAAGATTGATCAGCGGGCGTATATGCATACAGCCCACCGAACAATGGCCGTAATAGCCGGCGACGGTGTCGTGGCGCGACACGATATCGCGAAAACGCCGGATGAATTCCGGGAGCTTGGATGGCTCCACCGCGGTATCTTCGACAAAGGCAATGGGTTTTTTGTCCCCTCGTATGCCTAGAAGCAAGCCGAGACCGGCCTTACGTACTCCCCAAACGGCTTTGACCTCTTCTGGTTTGAAGACCTGTGTCGCCGCGTAGCCGATTTTTTCGCGTTTGCGCAGGGCTTCGAGCTTGAGCACCTTGTCCCGCACCTCGGATTCGGTCTCCCCGGCGTACTCAACCATCAACAGCGAATCGGGCGCACCTTGAACGAAACCGAGTTTGCGGGATTGCTCCATATTGCCCCGGGCGAGATTGAGAACCATCTTATCGGTGGATTCCATGGCGTAAGGCGCCGTCCTTAGAACGGTCTGCGCGCACTCCAGAGCGTTGATGTCGTCGGTGAAATGGATAACGTCCATCGCGGTGTGTTTCGGTTTCGGCACCAAACGCATCTTGGCCTCCACGACGGTCGCCAAGGTTCCCTCGGAGCCGACGATCATCCGCGCCAAATTAAAAGATTGCGACTTGACGAACTCATCCAAATTGTAGCCGGAAACACGGCGCATTATTTTAGGATAACGCGAAAGAATTTCGTTCTTGTGCTGCCGAGCGAGACGAATAACCTCACCATAAGCCCGCCCTTCAAGATTGTCTTGCTTGCTTTTTTGGTCCGCGTCATCGGCGGTAATGTCTTTAAAAACGACTTCGCTGCCGTCCGAAAGCAACAGGGTCACTTCAATGACATGGTCAAGAGTCTTACCGTATGTGAGTGAATGCGCCCCGGATGAATTATTACCGATCATGCCGCCGATGGTCGCGCGATTGGAAGTGGACGTATCGGGTCCGAATTGTAAGCCCATTCCGCGCACGTGAGCATTGAGCTCGTCCTGCACCAGCCCCGGCTGCACCCGACACCACAATTCTTCGCGATTGACCTCAAGGGCGCTTTGCATGTACTTGGAAAAATCCAACACGATGGAGTGTCCCACCGCCTGCCCCGCCAGCGAAGTACCGCCGCCGCGGGGTAAGACCGACGCGCCCCATCGGTTAGCGACTTCGAGAACGGCTTGCACATCGCCCTTATGCCGCGGTACCACCACGCCGACGGGTTCGATCTGGTAAATGGATGCATCGGTAGAATAGAGCAATCGGGAGTAACGGTCGAAGTGGATTTCCCCGTCGATGCGGTTCTTAAGCTCACCCTCGATTTCCAGGCGGTCCCTGCTAATAGGCGTACTCATCAAATTACCTCTCAGTTCAATCGGAGAATTATCATGTTTTCAGACCGAAAAACTTGAAAATTATGAAGTCTTGAACAGCGAATATTTTGACGGCTAGAAATTCCGTTGGATCATTTCATGGGTAACACTAACACTCCCGCCTCAACCAGCGCCGCGCCAACCAGAGTCATGAGTATCGTCGCCTGTTGCCGCAACGTCGCAACGCCGACATTGCTAAGCACCAAGGTGCGTTTGACCAACACCGGACGGGCTTTTCAAAACAGGCCGACGAACACGGCGTAGACGATACCGGCTTTCAAAAAAATGCAACCCGCAGCCCCAGCGCGCCTAAACAGCAGCTCTC
>JBFJTQ010000451.1:0-3835 GCA_041625275.1 Binatia bacterium
AATCTGCCCGCGCCTCGCGTCCCGGCGCATCGCTTGACCGACCGTACAATTTTCGATAGGGTTTACCAGCTCTAAACATAAGGACCGTAGGTTTCGTGTGAAACAAGAGTAGGAGGAAATAATGGAATATCAGGACCTTCGCGAGTGGATCCAGGTTGCCGAGGAAATGGGGGAGTTGAAGACCCTCAAGAACTGCGACTGGAACCTTGAAATCGGCGCCATCACCGAATTGGTTGGCCATAAAGAGGACGGGCCGGCAGTGCTATTCGAAGATATCAAAGGCTATCCCAAGGGATACCGAGTGCTGTCCAACTCGCTGTCATCACGCAAGCGTCTAGCGCTCACATTAGGGCTTCCAGCGGGCGAGACAAAAATGGATTTTGTGCGCATTTGGAAGGACTACTACAAGAAGATAAAACCCATACCTCCGAAATTCACCAAGGAATGCCCGTTACTGGAAAACGTTTACAAGGATGGCGACGTCGATCTGTTCAAGTTCCCGACTCCATTGTGGCACGACAAGGACGGTGGTCGCTATATCGGAACCGGAAGCGTCGATATTACCCGGGATCCTGACGAAGGATGGGTTAACTACGGAACCTACCGGGTCATGATTCATGACAAGAACAAGGTAGGTTTTTATATTTCTCCGGGTAAACATGGCCGTATCCAAAGAGAGAAGTATGCTGCCAGCGGCAAGCCGTTCAAAATCGCTATGTCTTTCGGCCATGATCCCCTGACCTTTCTAATCGGCAGCATCGAAGTGCCTTATGGCATACCGGAATATGAGTTTATGGGCGGTCTGCGCGGCGAGCCCTTGGAAATGATCGAAGGCGAATACTCCGGTTTGCCGATTCCGGCTAGCGCCGAGATCGTCGTGGAAGGCGACGTGCATTTCGATAATCCGAAGGTCGAAGGCCCCTTTGGGGAATGGACCGGCTATTACGCTAGCGCAGAAAGGGCGGAACCTTGGGTCGAGGTGAAGCGTCTTTATCACCGCAATGATCCGATTATCTTGGGGTCGCCTCCAGGACGACCGCCGGTGGAACTCGGCTGGTACCGGTCCTATCTACGCTCGGCTTTGATCTGGGACGAGATGGAAAAGGCCGGGGTTCCGGATGTCAAAGGTGTTTGGCTGACCGTTTCCGGTGGCAGCCGGTTAATGATGGTCGTATCAATTAAGCAGCGCTACCCAGGACACGCAAAGCAGGCCGCCGTGGTGGCCTCGCAGTGCCATGCGGGTGCCTATCTTGGTCGTTTCGTCGTCGTCGTGGATGACGACATCGATCCGTCTAACAACGACGACGTCATCTGGGCGATGTCGAGTCGCTGCGAACCCGTGGACGATATTGACATCATTCGCCGCTGCTGGAGCGGTCCATTGGACCCGGTTGTCCACCCGACCAAGAAGGGGTTCAATTCGCGCGCGATTATCGACGCCACGCGCCCGTATGAGTGGATAAAAGACTTTCCTCCGGTGGCCGAATCGAGCAAAGAAGTTCTGGATGCTACGGCCAAGAAGTGGGGAGCGGAGCTCTTCGGAACCAACGGCAAGAAGTAATCCTGAGCGTAATCGCATCACGAGGGCAGGTCTATCACGAGCGTGGTAGGCCTGCCCTTTTTTATGACCTCTAATTTGATAGTCGCCGGCGCCTTGGCAGCTTGAATTGCGGCCTCGAGGTCGTTGGTGGACTGGATGGGGACTTCGTTGACCTTCGTGATGATGTCTCCGCGTTGGAGACCGGCGGTCATACCTACGCTGCCCCTCGCCACGTCGGCGATCAGGACGCCTTTTTCGAGCGGCATGTCCAGAAGGGTAGCCAGCTCCGGCGTGAGGGTTTGCGCATGAATGCCCAGTTTTTTCTGCAGCTGTTCGGTGCGGGCCCCAGGGACGGGCAATGCCTTGGATTTTTCCAAGACCAGAGTGGAGGCATAGATGGGGGCTTGCATCCTCAATGCGATGGCGATCGCATCGCTGGGTCGCGAATCGATCTGCAATTCCTGGCCCTTCAATCCTAGCGTGAGCGCGGCGAGATAGGTATTATTGACCAGGTCGGTGATGACCACGCGACGCAGGGTTGCGCCAAGCCCGCGTAATATGTTGCGGATGAGGTCATGAGTCAGAGGTCGCGGCGTTTTGACATGTTCGAGTTCGAGAGCGATTGCCCTGGCTTCAGGGATGTCAATCCAAATCGGCAGGAGGCGCTTGTCAGGGACGGTCTCGAGCACCACAACGGGCGACTGAGAGTTGGGATCCATCATCAAAGTCTTGACCTTGGTCTCCACAGGTTCGCTGATCTGCGCGGCCTGCAGGCTGGCGGGCACAAAATACAATGAAGAGAATAAAATGACCCACTTCATCGTTTGCATAGAAACTGCCTCCCTTCGAGCCAAGGAACCCATTTTATCTTCAATTGAGCACGTTATCTATGGCATTCGGCCGTTGTCAACGATAGGCTAATACGCGGTGGACGAGTGAGAGTCCATCACTCTGTTCAAGGAGTGGCTAGGGCGTGAAAATCCATATCCTCTCGCCGGAGATGGCCAGCCGGATTGCCGCCGGGGAAGTGGTCGAGCGACCTGCATCGGTGGTCAAGGAACTCATCGAAAATTCTCTTGATGCCGGGGCCACGGAGATTTCGCTCTCGATTGAGAAGAGCGGAACCGCTCGAATTCGAGTCAGCGACAACGGCGAAGGCATGTCGCCTGAAGATTTGTCGCTGGCGGTTGAACGACATTCCACCAGTAAACTGAAGGACGAGAGCGACCTTTTTCGAATCGGCACCTTGGGATTTCGCGGCGAGGCGCTACCGAGCATTGGGTCGGTCTCCAAAATGGAGATTGTCTCGCGTCCGGCGTCGGCGGCAATGGCCTATGGGATTTGCGTGGATGGCGACAAGAAAAGCGACCTATTCCCCACAGCCGCACCCTTTGGAACGACGATCGACGTTAAGGATCTTTTCTTCAACACGCCAGCGCGCCGGAAGTTCCTCAAATCTCCGGCCACGGAGCTAGGTCATGTTTGCGACGCGGTGAATCGCATGGCGCTGGCTTATCCGCAGGTGCACTTCCGCCTCACGCACGACGGCCGAAACATGGCTGACTACGTTGCGGCGGCGAATGTAAAGGACCGTTTGCATCAGGTTTTAGGCCGGGACATTGCCGCTAAGTTGATCCCTTACGAAGCCGCTGAAGGGGCCTGCCGGATCACCGCCAATCTGAGCGCGGCGCCTTTCTCCTTGCCGAATGCGCGCGCTCTGTTCGCTTTTGTGAATCGACGCTACGTCCGTGACAAAGTGCTGACCCACGCCGTCATCCAAGGGTACGCAAATCTGCTCATGAAGGGCAAATACCCCGCGGCAGTGCTTTTCCTCGACCTGCCGTTTGACCAGGTGGATGTCAATGTTCATCCTGCCAAGTATGAGGTCCGGTTTCGCCGGCAATCCGAGGTGCATGAAGCGGTGGTCAGGGCTGTTCGTGCCGCGCTGAAAGAAGAGGCGAGATGGCCGTCGATGGCAGGCGCTCCGCCTTCGCCTCACCCGGGGGGTGACGCGGTTACGGAGTCGTCAGTCCCCTATTTGGGGCCGGCCATCCCAGGCAATGCCGTATCACCGGCCCTCGACATCTTCGCCGCGCCGGCTCGGGTACTGAAAACAGCCGACGGTTTTTTTTCAACTATGACCATTCTTGGTCAGATCCTGGGCTGCTACTGGGTGTGCTCCACAGCGCGAGGTTTTGCGCTCATCGACCAACACGCGGCCCATGAGCGGGTCGCTTTCGAAAAGTTGCGGCGGCAATTGAAATCGGGCGCGGTGCAGAAGCAACACCTTCTCAT
>JBFJTQ010000452.1:0-3822 GCA_041625275.1 Binatia bacterium
TTAAAATTTCACGGATGCATATTCACGACACCGACGGATCAAACTGGAACAACATCGCCGGCCTTGAGATCGCCGACGGCAATAAGACCGAGCGCTTGCCCTGGTGGCGCGCGGATATTCCCTCGCTCCTGGATGAGTTTGTGACGGCGCTCGAGGAAAAACGCGATCCCGCGATTACGGGCGCGGATGCCCGCGCCGCATTGGAAATCACCATCGCTGCCTACCGCTCGGCGGAAACCGGCAGGCCCGTCGCGTTGCCGCTTGCGCGTTAACCCGTGGCGCCCAGTTTGGCTTCACGTTCCTCGGCCTCTTTTCTCTTCCACTCCGCGTATCGGCGCAGGAGATAGGGTTTGTTGAGCTCAAACACTTTCGCCTGCTCCTGGACGACCCTCTCGGCATCGGCATAGCTCATATCCATCACTTGCTGGCAGAAACTGCGCGTCCGCCCGAAGTAAAGAGGCGTGATCATATCGACTAAATGACGGCGGTTTCTTTGCCACAGTTGATAGACACAGGCAAAGTCGTAGAGAATCCTGCTCCACAGCTCGGGCTTGATTTCGGCTTCTTGGTTGGCTTCCCAAGCCCTGTGAATGCGCGCCAGCTCGGCCATGTTATCGGGGCTCAGGACTTGCTCGTACATGGGTCGAAAATGATTGAATCCGTCCACGAACTCCGCGTGCAGCCTGTTCAGGCTCACGGAGATCGGCTCCAGCTCAGCTTCGCTTTCCTTCCTGTTATTCACCGGAACGAACGTCGGCGGGTTTTCCCGCTGCCAATTGCGTTCGTACTTACCCATGAGATAGAAAAGCGTGCTGATCACCTGATGGAACATGGGCCCCAGATCGGCGGCCGGGTCTTTGGCGTCGTGCACCTTCGTCCCCAGGTACGTTTGCGCCACGGGATAGCCTTCATTGATGGCGCAGGTGGTCATCCAGATGTCGATGCCGAATCGCACGACATCGGTATCCCACACATCTTCATTCATGTAGAAAGCGGCCAGCTCCGGCGAAAATCCAAAATCGCCTCCGATGGGCTGACGAATGTCCAGACCATACAGCGACCGGGTCATCGGATAGACAATTTGATTCGTAATCGTGCCGTCAAATTTATGGCGCCGGTAAAACGGCACGACGAATCCTGCCGATCGGTTGAGAATGGGCTCGATGAGGAGTTTCACCCATTCGGGCGTGATGCTGCGGAGATCGGAATCGACCACCGCGATGGCTTTGGCTCGGAGCAGCGTGGCGACCTCGAAGATCGCGCGAAACGCAGTGCCTTTTCCCGGCATCCCGCGGTAAATCGTCACCCGTCTCTGCACCGTCTCCGGTCCCGGCGCCTGATAGGCAGATTCTCGAGTGTTGTCCAGAGAGCCGCCATCCGAGACGAAGACAGCCGTGCTTTTATCCGGAAAGTGTTCCGCTAAGCCCTTGCAAACCTGCTCGACAACAAATCCGATCGTATCCTCGTTGTTGAAGCATGGAATGCCCACGAGCAGATCCACCGTTTTGATCTTGTTCACCCACATGTGAACATTCTCCCTCAAAGCCGAGTCGTATTTTTTTATCGCCATCATTTTTTTCCTCCCGACAAAGTCAAATGCACGCGCTGGCGCCCGAGTTTTCAAGCCGAGGCGTTACTCCCGGGCCAGTTCGAGTTCTCCACAGTCAATTTGCCGCATGAGATCCTCGGCGCTCAAGACCCAGCCGAAGGCTTCAGCCACCTGGTCAAGCGTCGTCTGGTGATGCATCGGATTTCTTGAAGCCACGCAGTCTCGGATCAAGATGACATCATAGCCTTTGTTGAACGCGTCTCGTACCGAGCTTTCGACGCAAATGTAGGTGTCAATACCACAAAAAATTATCGTGTCGGCCCTGAACGCTCTCAACCACAACTCAAATTCCGTATCCTGAAACACCGAATCCCTTCGCTTTTCAACGATATACTCCTCCGGCAGGGGCCGCAGTTCGTCGATGACGTCGCTGTCCCAAGTGGCGCGGATGCAGAGCGGCAGCTTGGCAATTTTCTCACGCCGACTATCCGGGATAATGCGGTGCACCCGATCGATGCAATCCAATCCGGAAGCCTCGCGGATAGCTTTCGAATAGTAAACCGGCACCCCAAGCGCGCGCATAGAGGCGATGAGGTGCTGGAGTCGAGGAATAATGGCGCGATAGGGCGCGATGTTGAAACCGAACTGGTCAAACGTGCCGCCTACCCCGCAAAACCCATTCTGCATATCGACAACCAAAAGAACTGGCTTGATAATCACACTTTGCCTCCTGAAGCGGTTTCACGGCGCGGCCATTGTTTCCACCGCGCCGGTTATCCCAGCAACATGAGCCGCAGATCCATCACATTGGTCAGCGTCGGACCTGTCACCAAGAGATCGCCGAGCGGTTGGAAAAAATTATACGAATCGTTGCGCTGCAAGAATTGCTCGGCGTCGAGACCTCGGCCCCTGGCTCTGCGCAGCGTGCCGTTATCTGCAACAGCGCCTGCCGCGTCTGTAGGCCCATCCGTGCCGTCCGTGCCGCCGCTGAGAACGACGACGTCTTGCAAACTCTCGATCGCCAGAGCGGCGGCTAACGCAAACTCCTGGTTACGTCCTCCACGCCCGTCCCCGCGAATGGTCACGGTCGTTTCTCCACCGGAGATGATGCAAGCCGGCCGTGAAACAGGATTGCCGCTGCTGTCGATTTCATGCGCGATCGCCGCATGAAGCGCCGCCACGAGCCGAGTTTCCCCTTCGATAAAACCGGAGAGAATCAAGCTATTGTAACCTAGAGTCTCGGCTTTTCGTTTCGCGGCTTCCATAGCGAGTCGATTGCTCCCGACAATGACGTTTCGAACTTGCGCAAAAATCGGATCGCCGGGTTTTGGCGTCTCCTCGACCTCGCCGTCCGCACCCTGTTCCAAGTGCAGCTTCACGTTGGCGGGAATTTTTTGTTCAATGCCGTATTTGGCGATGATTCTCAGGCAATCCGCAAACGTGCTCGGATCCGGCGCGCTCGGACCGGAAGCGATACTTTCAATCGGGTCACCGATCACATCCGACAGAATCAACGACACCAGCGTCGCGGGATGGGCGACCTGGGCCAATCTTCCGCCTTTGAGGCCCGACAGATGCTTTCTGATGGCGTTGATCTCCTGAATCTTGGCGCCGCAGTTCAGGAGCAATTGCGTCATCGATTGCTTGTCTTCCAAAGTCAAACCACGCGCCGGGCAGGACAGCAAGGCCGAACCGCCACCGGAGATCAGGCAGACAATCAGATCGTTGCTTTCCGCAGTCTGCAATAATTTTATGATTTCGGCCGCTCCGCGCAGCCCGTTCTGATCGGGCACGGGGTGGCCGGCTTCAATGACCTCAACCTTGGACAGGGGAGCCGAATGACCGTATTTCACAATCACTCGGCCGCCGCTGACGCGGTCGCCCAGCAAGTCTTCGATTGCCAGCGCCATTTGGGCCGAAGCCTTGCCGGCGCCCACGACGTGGACGTGACGGTAGTTGGCGAGAGGATAATGAGCGCCGCAAACTTCGAGCATGTCTTCCCGGCGGGTGACGTACCGCTTTACGGCTTCGCTTGGATCGACCGCTTCCAAGCCCGCCTGGAAAATACCGAAGGCGTCCTGGCGCAACTGCTTTAACTCTCGCATGATCTTCTTACCGAAATGATGGAAAAAGGGCCCGCGCAGAACCGCAGTACTATACCAGACTACTAGGAGTTTTCTCTTAATGAAAGCAGATCGGCGAGAAAACCGAGAAATTTCTCACTGAACGGGACTTGCTTGTAGAGGGGGTGAAGAATTGTGGAAAAGCTTAAA
>JBFJTQ010000453.1:0-3814 GCA_041625275.1 Binatia bacterium
TTACCGGGATTGGCTTGAACCGGGGATGCACCTGAGTAGCGTGCGCGCCTGGACCGAGATTGAAGAGGGGGCCCTGGGGCGCTGCGACCGAGTCTTCGTACACAACAAAACCAAATCCCTCGACTATGTGTGCGGCGACGCGATTCCGCGGGAAATGATTTCGGCGGATGGTCCGGGCTTAGAAACGGGGAACTGCCCCGAACTCGCAGAAGTGGTCGGTGGAAAGGTGCCGGGCCGGACCAGCGCTCGGGAGATCACGATCTTCGTCGACGGCAATCAGGCCGGCGGCCCCGGGCTCGGTATTCAATTTGCGGCGGTCGGCTTAGTCGTCTACCGAAAATCGCTCGCGGCAGGGCTCGGACAGGGGCTTCCTCTCGACTGGTTTCTGGATCGCGAGGACCATCCCTACCTCGAGCCTCCAGGGGCGTGATCGCCCCGATACGGGGACACTAGAGCGCGGCGTGCTGAATTACCATCAGACGTTGCCGCAAATGAGGGCTTATCTGTTTTGAGGGGCCAATTCCAAGTAAGTCGTCTTTTGAGTCCGGGCGCGCGATTGAAGCCCTTCTAATTTAAGTGTCTAATATACGTACAGTTTATAGGGGTGGAAACACCCACGCTGGAATTCTTCTATTGGACGCTGAGACTTGTTGCGCAAAAAGCCATGGAACAAAGCTCTAATTCCATTCTCTTGCCGGACCGAATCGGACAACTCGGCAGATTAGCACACAACCTCTGGTGGAGCTGGCACGAGGACGTGCGCGAGGTTTTTCGACAGCTCGATTATTCGCTGTGGCGCTCGACGTCGCACAATCCCGTTCGGATGCTGCGCTTGATTCCTGCCGAACGGTTGGCGTCTGCGGCGCGGGACCCGAAGTTCCTCGATGCCTACGACCAGGCTGTCGCAAAGCTCAATCGAGAACTTGCCACCAACGAGACCTGGTGGTCGCAGCGTTTTCCGGGCCGGTCGGCAGGTACCATCGCCTATTTTTGCGCCGAGTTTGCCCTGCACCAGTCCCTGCCCATCTATGCGGGCGGGCTAGGGGTTCTGGCGGGCGATCTTGCCAAGGCCGCGAGCGACCTCGGCGTGCCTCTCATTGGTATCGGTTTCATGTATCCTCAGGGTTACTTCCATCAAAAGCTGTCCGCGCTCGGATGGCAGGAAGAAATTTACGAGAATCTCAACTGGGACAACGTAGCCGTCGAGCCCGTGCTTGGGGCCGACGGGAACCGACTGTCGGTGGCGATTCCTCTGGGCTGCAGGAACGTGCACGTTGTGGTCTGGCGCATCCGAGTCGGTCGAGTGGCTGTTTATCTTCTCGATACCGACGTGGAAGATAACGATCCGATGGATCGCGAGCTATCGGCGCGCCTGTATGGTGGAACCCGGGAAACCCGCCTGCAGCAGGAAATTATTCTTGGAGTAGGTGGAGTGCGCGTCGTTCGCGCCCTGGGCTATGACCCGATTGTTTGGCACCTTAACGAGGGGCATTCGGCTTTCACCGGCTTTGAAAGAATCAGGGAAATTGTCGAGCGTGGCGGAACTTTCGACGCGGCCCTCGACCAAGTGAGGAAATCCTCTGTCTTTACGACGCACACGCCGGTTCCCGCCGGCCATGATGCCTTCCCATTCGAACTGGTTGAGGCCCACATTGAGCAGTGGCTCAACAATTCCGGTGACTTGCCGAGGAACGAACTCTTCGCGCTAGGGCACTACGACGCAGGCGGCGGCGCAATGTTTAACATGACGGCGTTGGCGCTTCGCACGGCTCATGCGGTTAATGGCGTCAGCCGGGTTAACGCGGAGGTCATCCAACGGATGTGGGAGCCTCTGCTGAATGAGAACGGTGAAAACGCCTGTGATGTCAAAACCGTGAACAACGGCGTTCACATTTCCACCTGGATTGCGCCCGATATGGCAAAGCTACTGGCGCGCTACTTCGGCAAAGACTGGCTGGAAAACCATCATGACATTGCCTTATGGGACAAAGTATTCGCGATACCGGATGAGGAACTGTGGAATGTTCGCGAGGCCCAGCGCCGTTATATGATAAGGTTTCTGCGCGAGCGCGCGCGTCAACTCTGGGTGGAGGAGGGGGCAAGCGCGGCGCAAGTGGTGGCCTCGGGGACGTTGATCGATCCAGCCGCGCTGACCATCGGCTTTGCCCGGCGCATGACGGCTTATAAGCGTCCCGAGCTGATTTTTCGCGATCCCGATCGGCTGGCGCGGATCCTGAACGAGCCGAGGTGCCCCGTGCAGATCATCTTCGCGGGTAAAGCTCATCCGGCCGATCACGCGGGCAAACATTACCTGCATGAAATTTATCTACGGGCGACAGACCCGGCGTTCGGCGGGCGAATCGCCTTTGTGGAAGACTACGACCTTCATGTGGCGCACTTTCTCGTTCAAGGCTGCGATCTTTGGCTCAATACGCCGCGCAAACCCATGGAGGCGAGCGGTACGAGCGGCATGAAGGCATCGATCAACGGCGGGCTGCATTTCAGCGCCGGAGACGGGTGGTGGGAGGAAGGGTACCGGGGTGATAATGGATGGATCATCGAGGGAGGCGCTTCGGACGAAGATGAATCCGCTACCGACGCTGCCGATGCGGACGCGCTGTACCGCATTTTGGAAGAAGAGATCGTGCCCATGTTTTATGACCGTGATGGAGGAGGAATACCGAGGCGCTGGCTGTACAAGGTCAAACAGGCGATTCGAACCGTGACGCCCCGTTTCAGCGCGTGCCGAATGGTGAAGCAGTACGCGGAGGCGATGTACGCCAGACAAGGAACGGATAGAGGTTAGATGCCTAACTTTGAATGAGTTAGCCGAAGAACTTCAAGTAATACTACTCGCGCTAAACCAGCCCTGATAAAACTCGTAGGCACGCTGACAGCGCAGAGCCAGGCTGCTCGGTATTTTCCAAACTCTGGCGCCCTTTGCGCGAGACCATGCCTAGGCTTTTCGCACCTGCACCGGAGCACAGGCATCGATGTGGCCGGACATGGCGTCGATCCACTCCATCTTGTGCGGCAGGAGACTGTTGTAATGAATGCCTTTGCCGCGCGAGGCGGGCTCGCCGCGGCTCCAGTGGCCGAAGCATGCCCCAATACCCACGACTTCGGGGTGAATCCCCTGTGTCAGCTTAGCGGTGCCGCGGAACATCTCTCCCTCGCAGCTCTCCACGACCACGCTGTCGCCCTCAGAGATCCCTCTTTGCCGCGCCGTGTCCTTGTTCATGATCAGGTTGTAGCCCCAGGGGTGCAAGGCAGTGATTTCTTCCAGCCAGGGATTTCCCTGCGAGGTGGAAAAAGAATGAAAGCCAAACTTGAAGTTTACAGCCAGAAGATCGTAGCCTCGTTGCTTTTGAGCCGATGCCGGGCATGGCTTCCAAAAAGGCATCGCCTGGTATCCGGAGAGATCCCAATTCAGTTCCGCTTCGGTTAGCAGGGCTTCGACCTTGGGGCGGACTTCCAGGAAGTGCTCGAAGTAGATCGGTAGGCGGGGAAGGTTGAGCACCCCGCGCGGATATCGTTCGCCGAGGCCGCGGCGCCATGCGATAAAGCCATGCTCCTTCAGCCAATCCAGGCCATGTTCCTCGCCAAAGTTGGATTTCGCGCTGCGGTCGATAATTTCTTGCCAGCGGTAATTCTTGTTTTCTTCGAGGCGGTGGGCGTCCTTCAAGCGCAGCTTCGTGTTCAACTCGGCCTTCAGCTTGTCGCCGATTCCGAGACGCTCGGCCAGCTCGATGAAAACCTCCGCCAGATGTTTGACATTGGGGTGCGACTCGACAGCCGGTTGGCGCAGAGTGAA
>JBFJTQ010000454.1:0-3812 GCA_041625275.1 Binatia bacterium
ATCCTCTTGGTCATCTTCATGGCCATTGTGAGCTCTTTCAGCACGGCGGCCCAACAAGTCCTCGTGGTTTCCCTCGTTCCCCAGGACGGGGTCATGAGCGCTCTGGCCTTGCATTCGGCGACGCATAATTTGACCAAAGTGATCGGTCCCTCCGTGGGCGGGCTCCTGCTCGCTTTGTTCGGCGCGGGTCCATGCCTGCTAGTGCAAGCTCTCACCATCATCTGGATGCTCATCATGCTTGTGCAAATGAAGCCGCCGACCTTTTCGATTCAGGCGTCGAAGGGAAAATGGTTTAAGGATATTGTCGAGGGCGTTTCCTATCTGCGACAGAACCAAAGGGTGTCGAGCACGATTCTGACGACCTATTCGAACGGCTTTTTCGGCATCTCTTACTCACAGTTCATGCCTTATTTTGCCCAGGAAGTTTTGCAGGTGGGTCCGACCGGTTACGGACTCTTGGTCTCGGCTCCCGGTTTGGGCGCGGTCGCGATCAGCTCCTTCCTTTCAGTACACGGCCGCGTTCGCGGCATGCGCCGTTTGCTCTTCGGTGCCAGCATTGTCTATGCAACGGCGATTTTTCTCTTTGCGGTCTCTCGGTTCATGTTCTTGTCTTTACTGCTGCTCATGGTGGTAGGGGCGATGCAAATGAGCTATCGGGTTTTGGCCCGAGCGATCATCCAGGAAGAATGCCCGGATTATCTACTTGGCCGGGCCATGAGCCTTTTCTTTCTCGATCGGGGTTTCGGTTCCCTGGGGGCCGTCTGCCTCGGCAGCTTGGCCACTTTCATTCCTGTCCCTACCGCCGTGGCGGGGAGCGCTCTGGCCTCCGGCCTCGTCGCGTGGTTCTTGCCGAGACGAAGCCGTACTCCTAACGTTTCTCTTTGATTGCGAGGCCAGTTCCACTATAATTTCTTTCCGTGGAAGTCATTGTTGATGGTGTGCAATGAATGAGATCGGCGTCATCCTGCTCGCGGCTGGTCAGGGAACACGGATGAAATCCACGCTTCCCAAGGTGCTCCACCAACTCGCCGGAAAACCTTTATTGCTCCACGCCTTGGCAACCGCACGCTGCCTTGAGCCGAGCCGACTCGCCGTGGTCATCGGTCACGGAGGAGAGATCGTAAAGCGAGCCTTGCCGGCGCCGGGTGTAACCTGGGTCACGCAGGAGAAGCAATTGGGTACGGGACATGCCGTTTCGTGCGCGCAGCAGGCATTTGACGGTTTCTCAGGTGACGTCATGATCCTGAGCGGCGATGTGCCGCTGATATCGGAGGGCACGCTGCGAAGAATGATAGAGCACCATCGCGGCCAGGGCGCGGCGCTTACGCTGTTGACCGCGGCGTTGGTTTCCCCCGCCGGCTATGGCCGGGTGCTCAGGAATCATGAGGGAGAAATCAAGGGCATCGTTGAGGAAAAGGACGCGACATTGGCCCAAAGGCAAATCGAAGAAGTCAATGCCGGCGTCTATGTCGCATCACCGCAATTTTTGTTTGCTGCCCTGGCGCAAGTGAACAATGAAAATCGCCAGAAAGAGTATTACCTGCCCGACATCGTGGGCATCGGGCTCAGGCAGGGCGGTAAAATCACCACCGTGAAGGTCCAGGATGCCCGCGAAATCATGGGCGTGAATACGAGAGAGGAGCTGGCCTCTATGGAGAAGCACTTGCAGGAAAAGATCAATCGACAATGGATGGCTGCCGGCGTTACCCTTAAGGACCCGCAGACGACGTATATCGAAGAAGACGTCGTCATCGGGAGAGACACTTTCATCGGACCAAATACTCATCTGCGGGGTCGCACGGTCATCGGCGAGCGATGTCAGATCGACGGCAGCGCCTATCTGACGGACGTCGAAATTGGGGATGAAGTTCATCTCCGCTTTGCCGTCGTCATGACAAGCTGCCGGATCGATCGCGGTGCGATCATCGGCCCTTTTGCCCACCTGCGACCGGGGACTTCGTTGGGCCGCAACGTCCACATTGGCAACTTCGTGGAAACCAAAGAAGCGACCATCGGAGAAGGCACGAAAGCGAATCATCTCACTTACCTCGGCGATGTCACTATCGGATGCGACACCAACATCGGCGCCGGGACCATCACCTGCAATTATGACGGATTTAAGAAGTATCGAACTAAGATTGGCAACCGGGTGCAGGTCGGCAGCGATTCAACGCTTGTCGCGCCCATCACCCTGGGCGACGATAGTTATGTCGCGACCGCGACGACGATTCGCCAGGATATTCCGGCGGGGGCTCTGGTTTTCAACGAACGGCAGGAACGGATTCGCGAAGGCTGGACCGAACAGAAGCGGGAAAAAATGAAAAGGCTTGACAAATAATGTGCGGCATCGTCGGCTACATTGGTAAACGGGAAGCGGCTCCGCTGCTGCTGGAGAGCCTCAAGAAGCTCGAGTACCGAGGCTACGACTCGGCCGGCATTGCCGTCCTGCATGACGGCAGGATCACGGTCCGCCGCTGCCAGGGCAAGCTGCAGAACCTGGAGTCCGCCTTGAATGGCAATGCGATGGTCGGAACGATCGGTATCGGCCACACGCGTTGGGCGACTCACGGCCGGCCCTCCGAGACGAACGCTCATCCCCATCGTGCCGGGGACTTAGTGGTGGTTCACAACGGGATCATCGAAAATTACTTAGAGCTCAAGGAAGAGCTCATCAAACGCGGTACGAAATTCTCTTCTGAGACGGATACGGAAATTGTGGCCCACCTGGTGGCGGAAAAACTGGATAAGGGGCTGGATTTCCTTGAAGCGGTGAGGAAGAGCCTCAAGGAAATTCAAGGTTCCTACGCGCTGCTGTTTCTTAACCAGAGAGATCCGAAAAGACTCATCGTGGCCAAGAACTCGACCCCGATTGTCATTGGCTGGGGGGAAGGGGAGATCTTTATCGCCTCGGACATACCGGCGCTGCTCGACTACACCCGCAAGGTGACGTTTTTGGAGGATGGCGAGATCGGAGAGGTGTCCATCGACTCGTTTCGTCTCTACAACCAAAAGGGGAAATTAACCCCGAGAGGCTTCAAAGAGATTACCTGGGATGCGGTGGCGGCGCGCAAAGGCGGGTATCGCCACTTCATGCTCAAAGAAATCCACGAACAGCCGAGAGCGGTGGCGGATACGTTTCGCGGGCGCATTTTGCTCAAAGAAGGGGAAGTTTCGTTGGAGGATATCCGCCTCAAGGCGAGCCATGTGAAGCAGATCAAACGGATCCACCTCGTGGCCTGCGGTACGGCTTGGCACGCATGCCTCGTTGGCAAGTTTATGATCGAGGAGATCGCCGGAATCCCGGCGGAAGTGGATTACGGTTCCGAGTTCCGTTATCGGTCTCCGCTCATCGATGCGAGTTCCATTCTGCTGATGGTCAGTCAATCCGGCGAAACCGCTGATACCCTCGCGGCCGTGGAGATCGCGCGGCAAGCCGGAGCCGGGGTGTTGTCGATCTGCAATGTGGTTGACTCTTCAATTCCAAGGAAATCCGACGGCGTTCTTTACACCCATGCCGGTCCTGAAATTAGCGTGGCGAGTACGAAAGCCTTTACGACGCAACTCGCGGCGCTCTATCTCCTCGCCGTGGCTTTCGGGCGCCTGAACGGTCATCTGAGCCGGCCGCAGGCAAAAAAACTCCTGAAGGATCTCTTGCATCTTCCCTCCTGGATCGAAGAAGCCCTGAAACTCGAACGCGAGGTAGAGGCCTTGGCACGCAGCCTGATGGAGAGCAAAGATTTTCTTTATCTGGGCCGGGGCCTCAACTATCCGATTGCGCTCGAGGGAGCGCTGAAGTTGAAAGAGATTTCCTA
>JBFJTQ010000455.1:0-3807 GCA_041625275.1 Binatia bacterium
GCTTGCCGGCTCATGCCTCAAGCGCCGGGCATGGTTTCTGCTTAGCCCGTTGTTGTCCATGATGCGCCGACCGACTTGCAAAGTTGGCCGCCCGGGACGAAAAGGGAAGAGTGATAAAAGAGGTCCATTGTTGGCCGATTTTTTATTTTCGAGAAGTCAACGCGTATCGCCCACGAAAACGAGCGAAGGTCTAATGTTGAGTGCAAACAAAGTCGCAAAGGAGAGAGCATGAAAGCAATCGAGACGGAATTGGAAAAAGCTAGCTTTTGGCAACTGGTGTTCTCGCGCAGCATAGTCAACGGCGCCCCCTATACTGGCGAACAACTCTTGGGGCACAACTGGAACTGGCCCAAAGACACTTATCTGCAGCGTCGCCTTCGGGAGCTGCGCTGGTGCCATGGGACAGAGAAAGGGGAACTTAACTGAGCCGCCGCTTTCCGCGCTGCCTCCTTCAGCAAAGTTCCAACGGGAAGTAAGGCTCTACTGAACATCGCCCTGTTCAGTGGAACGAGGCCAGGTGTCAACAAGCCTGGCCTTGTCTCTTGTTTGGCGGCCGCCGGAAAAAACTTCCGCAGATTCCCAATTCGCCATGCGAATCGCATTGAATCTCCCCACCTGCACGCTTTCACCCCCGCAGCCGGTAATGCCATATAAACCATTCAACACTTAAGCTCATCTGACCGGAGCCTCGCGCTGCCGTGGCGCACGGTCGCCCGAAGTGCCCAAAAGAGTGGCGGCTTGAACATCGCCAGCCAAACAGTTCTTGACCGAAGTCGCTGTATGCGTTATCGGATCGCGCAGGGTATACACTCACGCAAGGAGGCAGAAACATGATGCACGGAAAAGTCGTCGTCGTTACAGGCGGGGCCAAGGGGATCGGGCGTTACGCAGCACACACCATCGCCCAAGCGGGTGGCACAGTGATCCTTGTCGACATCGACACCCAGAGGTTGCATCAAACCTCAACTGAACTCCGGAACCTCAAATTCGATTCCTTAGCCATTTCTGCCGATGTGCGCAGCGAAATCAGCGTGCGGGCCATGACCCACCAGATCATCGAACGCTTCGGCAAAATCGATGTACTCATCAATAACGCCGGAGTCGTTCCTCATTTCAACTGGGGGATCCCGCGCTGGCCGCGTGTGCGCCTCCTCGAGACAGACTTTTGGGATCGAGTCATCCAAACCAACCTCGGCGGTACTTTTCTCTGTACCAAGCATGTTCTGCCATTTATGGAAGCGCAGCGCTCGGGCCACATCATCAATTTGTGGGGCGGCGGCAGAGTCCAGAATCATGGGGCTTGCGCGTACGTCGTCAGCAAAGATGCCATCCGCACATTCACTCGATTCGTCGCTGAAGAGGAGCGCGAGTGGAACATCTGCATCCTCGCCATCAGCCCGAGACAAGCCATTGCCACCGAAGACGCTCCGGCCGAAGCAAAAGAACGGCTGCCCGGTCCGGAAATTCTCGGTGACGGTTTTGTGCTCGCGTCTGCAGCCCCGATGGAGCTTTCAGGGAAAACGGTCGAGCACCGGAACAGCGCGCTTGTCCCGGTTGAATAATCGCGCCGAAAAGTGGCGGCCGTTCACCCACAGATGCCACCCCCCCAACGATTACGGTGCACCTTAGCCGCTGACATTCCTTTCCTTGCACGACAAAATTGGGCGGGGTATATGTGTGTACGTCACACCCCCGACAGAACGTTTTGTACCGTGACCAAAGACACGCTATTTTGGCGAAAAAGAGACGAAAGCCGAGACTTTGAATTCGCCACAGATACAGCCCTCGTATTCGACGACACGCTGATCAGGGCGGAGGCGACAAAACCGCCGCGATCCGAGCCTTCGTCCTGTCCAGCATCGTGGAAGCGATTGACTTCTCACTGATTACGCTAAAAAAAATAGACACATATTTCAAAAAACCGTTCAGCAGGAAAAGTCATAAACTAAACAAGATCGGCGCAACGGGTTACAGTCTCGAATCACCCCGCCTGTGCACATGAAAAGGAGAATCGCAATGGAGCTATCCGATCTCAAGAATGCGTATCAATGGAATTATCGCCCCCAGTTTCCCCAGCGACCTGATTGGTTTACCGAGTGGCCGGGGGGAAACCGGATTGCCGTCACGATCAATATCATGCACGAGTGGGAATCGGCCCCGCGATCGAATACCTCAGGCAAGAGACCTATGTCTTCAGGGACAACCGTCCTCGACTTTCTCGGTCTCAGTGCTAGGCAGTACGGCGCCAACTTTGGGTTCCAGCGCCTTTTGGACGTCATGGACAAATATGATGTAAAGGCGACGGTGATCACCAGCGGGCTCATGGCAGAGCTCTTTCCTGACACGTTGAAAGAGGCAATCCGGCGCGGGCACGAAGTGGCCTCCCATCACTGGGACCAGACCAAGCACCCCTATGAATACACCACCATGGACGAGGAACGCCAAGCCATCCTCAAGTCCATCGATGCCATAGAAAAAGCTACCGGGGAGCGTCCTCTCGGCTATATGTCTCCCGGACCCCGCCCCAGCCCGTTTACGTTGGAACTTTGCGCTTCGCTTGGATTCAAGTGGAACGGAGACTACGGCGATGCTGACATTCCCTACCTTATCAACGTGAACGGCCAAAAACTGGTATCCGTGGGTTACGTCCGTCCCGGTTACACGGATAACGACCTCCTGCCATTTGGTCTGGCGGGAGGCTTGCGGCAACTGAAAGATGAATTTGACGCGCACTACGAGGAAGCGGCCCGACACCCAATGAAGTTCCGTTACGCAATGCACAACTTTACCGGCGGAAGGCCGGGACTGGCAAAGGTTTTCGAGAGATTCTTGGAATACACAAAAAGTCACCAAGGGGTGTGGTTTTGCCGCTGTATCGACCTTGCGCATTACTGGTTCAAAAACCAACGCAGCTAACCTCGAATCGACATCAACTCGCATAACTATGAGTTGA
This sequence comes from Binatia bacterium, assembly GCA_041625275.1. Classification (GTDB taxonomy): domain Bacteria; phylum Desulfobacterota; class Binatia; order UBA9968; family UBA9968; genus JBFJNS01. Next base: position 2,954 of record JBFJTQ010000455.1, read on the forward strand.
GCGAGGCCCGTCTAGTCTGCGCTGCGCTCGGAATGCTACATTTCAGATCGCAGACCTCGCACTTGCAATTTGAGATTTGCCATTTGCAATCCCAAAGGGCACGCCCACGGTTTTAAGGCTTGCAGACCGAGGGGCATGAAAAATGCGGATCAGGGCTAACTGATTGCGAAGAATTGGCCGCACGTAGCCACTCGCCTGGGGGCTCAGAACGCGTTGCAGCGGCGTTGCGGTGTAAATAGCTTGCAGCCGAGGAATGGTTCGCCGTTCAATTCTTTAGGTTGCTTATCGTAAGAACTTGCGGATTAGCTTCTTTGGTGCGGTGACTGACGTCTTGCCGGATTGGCCGTCGCAGAGCTAACAAGCATAGATGTGAACAGCATCTTCCTCCAACCGATGACCGCGTGTGATCAGTTTGACAATGCTGAGCACGTTCCGACTGACATTATCGATATCAGCGGCCGGGAAACCGTCTTTCACATACCTTCCGATCAGCTTCTCCTCACCCAGCGTCACGATCTGCAAATGCTCTGCACCATCGCTTTTGAAATATCGCTCGGTCCCGGGAGCGGGGCTGTCCAGTTCGTTTTGCAGCTTAGTGGAAACCTTAATGCCTACAAATAACCGCTTATTTACCTCGAGCATTTTAATCATCCCTCCGCCATTGGACTATCATACATTCGCCTCAACAACCATAGACAACTCAATCCTTTCTCCCGTAGAGAGAGAAATCGCTCCCCATTTAGATGACGGCTTGCAGTGACACCCTCCCAAAAAACATTAGCAACTTTAAGGTGAAATAATTAATAGCGGAAGCACCCGCGAGAGACAAGTCTTCGGCAATACCGCTACCAAGA
>JBFJTQ010000456.1:0-3791 GCA_041625275.1 Binatia bacterium
TGCTCCAGTTCACGCAGGAGCTGGGAACACTTTTGGCCGCCGGATTGCCCCTTGACCGCAGCCTGTCGATTCTAAGCAGTCTCATCGAGGGGGAAGAGTTCAGCAATGTGATGCGCATGCTTCTCGAGGCGGTGCGCGCCGGTAAGTCCCTGGCCTCGTCCATGGCAGAGCATGTGGACGTGTTTCCCAAACTCTATGTGAACATGATTCGTGCCGGTGAGGCGGGTGGAATCCTGGAAGGAGTCTTGCGCTATCTGGCGGAGTACCTCGAGCATTCCCAGGCTCTGAAGGAAGATATAAAATCCGCCTTGATTTACCCGGTCATCCTCGCCGCCGCCGCCGGCCTGTCGCTGATTATCCTTTTCATCTATGTCATACCGCGGTTCGCCTTGATTTTTAAGGACGTGGGGCCGGCTGTCCCATGGCTTACCAAGGTGGTCATTGATTTCAGCGAGGCCCTGAGCCAGTATGGGTGGCTCATCGCGCTTCTCTTCGTCGTAGGTATGGTGGGAGCCACCTACTACGTACGCACTCCGGAGGGCCGAGCGGAGTTTGACCGGTTCTGCTTGCGGGCATGGCTCTTCGGAGACTTGGTGCGCAAGTTCGAGACGGCTCGGTTCGCCCGCACCCTGTCGGCGCTGCTGAAAGGCGGCGTCCCGTTGCTGGAAGCGCTGGGCACGGTTCAGGGGGTTCTAGGCAATCGGCTCATGGCGCGAGCGGTGAGCCAAGTTCAGATGCGGGTGCGCGAGGGAAAAGGGATGGCGCGACCCCTCGGAGAGAGCGGGTTTTTTCCGCCCCTGGCGCTCAATATGATCGCTGTGGGAGAGGAGACGGGAAAACTCGACGCGATGCTCGCAGAAGTCGCCGTGCATTACGATCAAGAGGTCAAAAGGACGACGAAAAGACTAACATCATTGCTGGAGCCGGCGCTCATCCTCGGCATGGGATTGATTATCGGAATCGTGGTCGTTTCCATGCTGCTGGCCATTTTTAGCATTAACGACTTGCCGATGTGAGTTAGATAAATGAAAAACAGCTCTGGTTTTACCCTCGTCGAGTTGCTCGTCGTGATGATCATCATCGGCCTTCTGGCAGCGCTCGTCGGACCACGTTTCATACGACAAGAAGAGAAAGCGAAAATCAAGGCCACCAAAGCGCAGATCGAGCTTTTGGGCACGGCCCTGGACACATTTCGCCTCGATGTCGGAAGATATCCAAGCAGCGAGGAGGGTCTCCAGGCGCTGCGGCAAAACCCGGGCAGTTTGGAACGCTGGGACGGGCCCTATTTGAAAAAAGAAGTGCCGCTGGATCCATGGGGCAAGGCCTATGTTTACAGGAGCCCGGGTGAGCATGGACCGTATGATATCCTCTCCTACGGCGCCGACGGCGTGTCAGGCGGCGAAGGTGATAACCGTGACATCACGAGCTGGGAACAATAGCTCCGGCTTTTCCCTGCTGGAGCTCATACTGGTCTTGATGGTTCTCGGGCTTAGCAGTCTCGTGGTTCTTCCATCCATCGATAGAGGCTTGCGCGACCAGGAAGTGCGGCGCTCAGCATTAGCTTTGGCGGCTGCCGCTAGAGATTTGCGCAGCCGGGCTATTTATGACGGCATCCCCCAGCAACTGCTTCTGAACCTCGCCCAAAACAGCTACCTCATCGGACGCGACAGAGAAGTTCATCTCCCCGCGGACGTTAAAATCAGCAGCGTACAAGGCGGAGAAACACTGAACTACGACGTGCGCGAGTTTCTGTTCTTCCCCAATGGAAGCACTTACGGCGGACAGGTCAACGTCACCGGAATCAAAGATTCCGTCTCGTACTCCGTTCGCCTGGAGCCTTTGACCGGCAAAATCGAAGTGCTGCGGGGTGACAAGACGTGAAGCTGTTCGACTCCGACCGTCGATTCGCTTCAGGGTTTACTCTCATCGAAGTCGTGGTCGCCATGACCATTGTGGGCCTTGGGGTCGTGACACTGCTGGAAATCTTTTCTCTGGGCCTTCGGCTGGGCGCGAAAAGCACGATTCGGACCGAGATCATCAGCTCCGGCCGCCAGGTCATGGATGGGTTTCTCGCCCGGGGCGATGCGGCGGAGGGGGCGGAGGAGGGCTCCTTCGACCCGCGGAGCCGATGGAAACTGCGGGTGCAACCGGTGCGACAAACGTCGGACCAGCTCACCTTGTCAAGCGATTGGGAACTCAGAGAGGTCGCGCTGGAAATCATTGTTACGGATACTGGCCGAGAAAGCCGTGCGGAATTAAAGACGCTGCGTTTGGTCAAGAAGGAAAATCGGTGATCCCTTTGAAGTCGATCCCTCAAGACCGGATGGGATTCACTCTTTTGGAGGTCGTGCTTGCGCTGACGATCTTTGCGCTGATGGGCACCGTTCTGTACGGCGCCTTTTCTTTGGGGCACAGCGCAGTCGAACGATCGAAGCATCATTTCGAGAAAAACCAGAAACTTCGGTCTTTCGGCGACCTCTTGGGAAATTATATTCGTTCCTCATACCCTTACCGGGCATCGCGGCAGGATCCCACTCCCTTTTACGAGGGCGAAGCAGATCATTTAACATTCGTGTCCGCTGTTTCGCTCGCCATGGGGGGGCGGGGGATGGCGAAAATTCGTCTCTCCTGGGAGGCCTTTGAGCAGGGTGGAGGACCTTTGATGCTGGAGGAGGTAGTCCCTGTTCGTATCGGCGAAGAAGCGAGCGATGGAGGTCTGCGCAACCGTTTGGTCGTGCGGGACAGAGTGCACGACTTTCGCCTGGCCTATCTGGACCCGACGGGTGGCGAAGAAAAATGGGAGGACCGCTGGGACGGAAAGGAAAAACGCATGCTGCCGCGCGCCGTCCGTCTCAGCTATCGCGACGCTGCAGGCAAGGAAACTCGCTGGGTCTTTCCGTTGATGATCGTGGTTTTAGCTCCATGACCTCTAAATGGCGTGCCAAAGTGGCCTTTGCTGATCTGCCCAATGACCGCGGCGTTGCCCTGCTCATCGTTCTGTGGATTTTTATCTTTCTCTTCGTCGTCGCGTTTGACTTTAGTACCTCTGCCCGAGAGGAAGCCACCGCGGCGCACCGATATAGTGACGAAAGCCAGGGGTATTATCTCGCGGTGGCCGGCTTTGAGCGTGGCGTCTACGATTTTCTGCATCAATCCCCGGCGCGCGAGCCAGCGGCGGATGCACAGCAACCGGACCTTTTCGACGGCACCTGGCGGGAAGAGGAACTCGGCGGGGGAATCTTTCGAGTCAGGCTGGTCGATGAGAGCGGCAAGATCAACATCAACCGCGTCGATGAAGAAACGCTTCGCCGTGTCTTGACCCATCTTGGCGTGCAAGAGCCGCGCACAAGTGTCGTCGTGGATTCGGTGATGGACTGGCGCGACCCGGACGACCTTCATCGAGTCAACGGAGCGGAAAACGATTATTACCTCTCCCTGTCGCCGCCCTATACGGCGAAGAACGGTTTTTTTGATGCCATTGAAGATCTGCTCTGGGTTAGGGGCGTTACGGCGGAAATGTACTACGGTGATAGCGGCAACGACATGTCGGGCGGCGAAACCGGACGGGTGGGCTTGAGGGAAGTCTTTACGGTGGACAGTCCTTTTGATCGGGTCAACCTGCGCACCGCATCGGCGGAGGTGATTCATGCCATGCTGGGAATTCCGCTGGCAAAGGCGCAGTACGTTGTCGAGGAAAGAAAAAAGCTCTCGCAGAAGACAATCGCGGATTTGCTCCGACTTTTGGGCATCGGAACGGGCGACGCGGCGATGCAAAAATTTGTTTTCACGAA
>JBFJTQ010000457.1:0-3788 GCA_041625275.1 Binatia bacterium
AGTCCGACGAGCCACCCTAAGAAACCTGCAGCTTTGCGCGCCACGACGGAGGTGTCGATGTTCGAGTCTACCTGGAGATCTGCTGTGTAAGAATTCTCCTTGTCGTCGCCGCGTCTGCCACTGCGGTAGAGTTCGCTGCCTAACTGAATCAGGCTCAGGACGGCCATGGGGATTCCAACAACCCAGGGAAACAATCGGGAACCGAGCGGCCAATCACGCCCAGTAAAAGCTACATAGGCGAAGACGACCACGGCAAATAGCGTAAAAAGCATTTTAGACTGAAACTGCACCGCCTACCTCGACAACGCTGCCGCCCGCCGCTCTTGAATGAGACTGTAAGCAAGGGTCAGGAGCGTGATTAGGAAGATTGTTATGACCAAGGGGCGCAAAGCCCAACCGGCACCGTACGCTGTCACTGAGACGAAAAAATACCGCTCGATAATGGGTCCCAAAACAAAACCCAACAGAAACGGCGGTCTCGGCCAGCCGGAACGTTTCATCCACCATCCCATTACCCCGATTGAGAGGAGAGCAATGAGATCACCCATGCTCGTGCTCGCCTGAAAAGCGGCTAGGACAACCACAACGCTCACCAACGGAGCCAGAATTTGAATGCGCACCGTAGACACCCACGCCAGAGCGTTGGTGAAATACAAAGCGATGCCTGTGGCCAGGATATTGGCCACAGCGGTGCTCCACATCATGGCATAAACGACATCGAGGTTCTTGGTCAGCATCTCCGGTCCTGGTCTCAGCCCATGAATTGTCAAGGCGCCAAGCAGCAGGGCCATGGTGGCGCTGCCGGGAACGCCAAAGGCGAGTGTTGGGACCAACGCTCCTCCTTGTTTGGCGTTGTTAGCACTCTCGGGCGCAATGACTCCTCGCACATCCCCCGTGCCAAAGCTGCCTATGGCTCCCTTGCATGTCTGCATCGCATGGCCGTAAGCAAGCCAATCGACGACCGATGCGCCTAGACCCGGTATGACTCCGACCCAGGTTCCCAAGAAGCTGCAGCGCAGCATAAGCCACCAGTGGCGAAATACATCCCGCATCCCTTCGCGCACTCCCTTCATCGCCTGCTTCGGCACGTCAGCGATTCGGCTTCCCTGAATGACCATGTCCGCCAATTCAGGGAGCGCGAACAGACCCAAGCCAACTACGACAACGCTCAACCCATCCCACAAATAAAGGAAACCGAATGTGAATCGCAGAACCCCTTCCTGGTGGTCCATGCCGACCATAGAAAAGACCAAGCCCAAACCCCCGCCGATTATCCCTTTGAGGTGTGCCCGTCCACTCAGAACCGCTACCATCGAAATGCCCATGATCCCCAGCATAAACAATTCGGGAGCACGAAAAAGTAGTACCATGGGTTTCAAGACAGGAATCAGCAGTCCGAGCAAAATAGCCCCGATAACACCGCCTAGCATCGAGGCCAAGTAAGCCGCTCCAAAAGCCCTCCCCGCTTCCCCTTTCCTCGCCATGGGGTGGCCGTCCAGGATCGTCGCTTGGGAGCCGGCCGTGCCTGGTACCGCAAATAGGACGGAGGGAATCGTGTCAGTCGTAGTGACCACTGCGGCCAGCGCGACAAGCATCGCAATGGCGGAGGTTGCGTCCATGTCGAAAGTGAAAGGAAGAAGCAATGCCATGCCTACGATGCCACCAAGTCCCGGAATGGCACCCAGGGCAAGACCAATCAAAACCCCAAAAGCGAGAAACGATAGCCTTTCAAAGGTCAGGAGAATGGTAAGGCCACCAAGGATGTCTTCTAACAAGGCGCACCTCCGAATGTAACAACTTTCGCATGGGTGCTGCTAAAACTTGCCCCACAAAAATTCCCGCTCGGGGTGAGTCAAGTGTAGAGGAAAGCAAATGGCCATTGCGCCTAACAATCATGCTCCGGATGTGGAGACAAAATTACTCAACTTATACTTGACCTTTTCCTCTCAGCGCCCCGCAATTTAGCAATAACTCCACCTGCAATAAGCGCGAGGAAGAATAATGAAACTCATTCCCCTTTTAACTCGTTACTCCTTTGCTTCACTTTTGAGCTGATGGGCCGTAGGTTATTTCTGCCGAGATGAGAAGTTGCGCCACACGCCGAGACCCTGGCGCTTAGTTCACATCTGGCTCATTAGTCGCGCTCACCCTGCAGCTAAGAACGCCATGAAACTAAAACTACCCTAAAAAAATCCCCCGCTTGTGTAAAGGATTCCTTTCGAATTTCATCCCAGGAAAGTGTGGGCTTGTACCAGAAGCGCAACTTTAGGTAGTCACGGAGGTCACAGCGCACTCTTACGGGTTATCCGTGTGCGGTTTCCGCGTGCAACACAATGTGGAGGATTTCTTTCCACGATCTCTCTTAGCTCCTCCATCATTCTCCTCAGCGAAGCGTAGCTACGCAGTTTCCAGAACCCGGTCCGCGGCGGTTGTGCGTCGGCAGAGGGATTCGGCATTAGGTGACTTTAGAATCCAAAGCTCTTTCGCCTTTTTTCGCGACGGAGAAAAATCAAGGGATTCCAGGCGGTCCAAGCTGATCGATGGTGTATCCCGCGGCATAGCCGGGACGCCTCATCTCCGTGCGTAGTCTCGGCCGCCGCCGAGGGGGCAAGAAACGCACCAGCAGCGCCCGCAGGCGCAGAGCCGCCGGCACCAGCCAACGCATGAAGCGCGACGGCCGGGGAAACCCGAAGGCGTCGATAACCGCATCGTCCAACAGGGCATGGATGATTGACCGCACCGCCGGGGACAGGAAACTCGGAAACCAACTGACGAAGAGTTCGCGGGTCGCCGTGCCCACCCGGCGATTGGCGTCTGTGAAGCAGTAGTGTTGCCGCTCGTACTCCCGATTGAAGTGCTCGAAGGCGTGGGAGTCCGCCGGAATGTCTCGGATATACATGCGCCGCCCCACCTCGCGCCAAAAATAAAAATACCCAAGTCGCTCCTGAGCGAATTGGCTCATACACGAAGGTGGACAAGACGTACAAAAAATCTTCGTTGGCGATGTTGAAGCGGCCGTGTATCTCGTTTAGTCGTCCGAGCGCCCGTTTGCCACGATCGCTGTCGTAACCCCATTCGATCAACTCGCTCACAATGATATCCGTATCGTCATAGCGTTTTTGAGACCGCGTCCGGAACTCACCGGTCCGGTCGAGCAATGCCGAGATTCGCGGGGCGCAGAAGGTGCGGTACAGGGCGAATTCCAAGGCCCGAGTAGTGTCGAACGGAAAATCGTAGCAGGTCGAGAGAAAGATGATGCGCTGGTGGTCGTTCTCCGGGTCCAGCCCGCGAATCGCTTCCAAGATAGCGTACCGAGACATTCGAGGCTCCGCTAATCGGGTGCGATGACAGTCTGGATGCTGCTGGCGCCTTTCTCTACGGCGGCGGCAGTTTTAGCTTGAGAAGCCGGCGGGCGTTTCCTTCATACATTGCGGCTTTTTCCTCGGCCAGCGCGCGCGACTCCTCGATTGCATGAATGGTCTCGCGGATAAAGCCCGGCCCCTTCTCCGGATCGAAAGGCATGTCGGTTCCGAAAAGCAAGCGATCGGCGCCGAAGAACGCGAGGCCGCACTCAAGTCCTGCCACGGCGCCAAAAAGCGCCGTATCGCCGTAAAACATTTTGAAATAGTCCAGCGGTGGGCGGCGCAGGCGGCCGAGCGCTGCCGCGTCGTCCTCATCGTCGGTTCGAGTTCCGAGTTGATCGAGACCCGCGCCGATCCGCGCTTCGAAATAAGGAATCATTGCGCCCAGGTGATGCGTGATGATCATGAGGTCCGGGTGGCGGTCGA
>JBFJTQ010000458.1:0-3783 GCA_041625275.1 Binatia bacterium
AGGCGCCGCAGTCGCCGGTGTCGCAACCTTCTTTTGTTCCCGTCAATCCGAGGCGGTAGCGCAGAAATTCTACCAGCGTCTCGTTGGGACGCGCTGTATCTTCCACGACCCGACCGTTGAGTGTCAGGCAAACGCGCTGCGGGTCGTTCACGCTCTGGCCTCCCTCTGCATAACACCCCTGATTTCGTCTAGGATTCGTCCCACGAGCACTTCAACCATAGCACGGCGGTAATCGGCGGAGCCCCGGATATCGGTGATCGGCTGCGCGTCTTTTTCTGCCGCGAGCCGACTCGCATCCTTGGTGGTTTTCGCCCCCATGGGCTGGCCTTTGAGCGCTTCTTCGGCGTGGCGTGCCCGGATTGGCGTGGGTGCGACCGCCCCCAGGGCAATACAAACTTCCTTCCAGTTATGCGCAGAATCATCGGGAACGGCAAAAATCGCCGCGCTCACAATGGCGATGTCTTCAGGTGCGCCCCGCAATCCGAGCTTGTAAAAAACCCCTCTACCGTTTTGAGGTGGAGTCGCGATGCGGACCTCAGCCAAGATTTCCCGGTTGACGATGGTTTTTTTCGGCCCGACAAAAAACTTGTCCAGCGGCACCCAACGCTCACCTCTCGGTCCCACGAGCTTCACCGACGCATCCAACGTGAGCAGCGGCGGCGCGCTGTCGGCCGCCGGCGAGCCATTAGCCAGGTTCCCTCCCACCGTGGCACGGTTGCCGACCTGCATGGAGCCCAGAATGCTCAAGGCCTGTGATAGAATTGGAACGCGCTCCCGCATCAACACCGACTTGGCAATAGCTCGCGCGCTGGCACCACCGCCGATGCTCAGCTCACCGTTTTGCGCCCGGATGTCGGCGATGCCAGGGATATGCTTGATATCGATCAAAGGCGAATGTAACCGTCGTTTTTCCCTCATCGACACAAGCAGATCCGTGCCACCGGCAAGAAGGCAAACATCGCCGTCGAACCGCTCCATGAGGGAAAAAACGTCCGCGAGTCCTGACGCCCTGTAATAGTCAAATGGGGGAAGCCTGCCCAGCATTCGCCGTGTTTTCAGGCAAAACATGTACCACTTGCCCACAGCCCCAAGCACGCGAAAAATAAGCTGTAAATAGCGTGAAAGGAGAGCAAAAACTTGCAGTAATCAGAAAAGTGACAGCATTTTTCTCAGATTTTGGAGGCAAGGCAGGTCAACTCAGCGGATGGTTGGATGGCCAGGGTTTCCAGCAAGTCGTTGGAGGCCGTCTGCTGCGCCGCGTTAAATTACTGTGGCCGCTCTCGACTCGTCGCTTTGCCTAGCTAGGATATCCGTCTTAGATTTGCGCGGCTCGAGGTTACGATCAGCCGTTAATTCTGCCGCTTAACGGACCGCCCCAGGGCAATCAGAAACATCACGCTCTTGCCGGCAGCATCGGGCGAGAAAAACTTCGTCACGTCATCATCGAAAAAGGTGAGGCCCGATGCCCCAAGGCGCTGGGCATAGGCCGCAAGGTATAGTTTTCCACCCGTGATGCTCGCTTCGAGCTGGGCAGCCCGGTATCCCCGATTGCCGAAGCGCTCCAGGATCTTGTGAAGATCGGTAACGAGAAATAGGTCCGCGCTGCAATCGGCCGGTATTTCCTGTCCGAGGCCTAAGTATCCCGCGTCGCGGCGAAAATCCCCCTCTTTGAGCAGCTCCAGCGCGCGTTCCTGCCGCCGAAAGACGTACGCGCCCCCAGGGAGTTCCTCCACCGCATTCACGATTACATAAATGTCGTTTAGCGGCGTTCGCTTCGCGTCGAGGAAATCGGTTGGAATCCCACGGGTTGCCCGGTCGAGCATCGTGGAAAGCTGACGAAAGCCGATCGCCTCGCGCGCGAATTCTCGCGTGGAACCACGCCGTCGGATCACATCTTCAAGGGAGTCCAGAGGACTCTCATCTTCGTTAAACGGCCGAAGCGCAATCATGCGCCTCTCGCCAACGCGCTGCGGCAGTTCCTCCCCATGGGCAGCGTCCTTCAATGCCTGGGTACGCCACTCGATCACTTCTGCTTCGCTTCCCAGGGAAGATGCTTCGTGCATCGCGCGAATTGCGGGATAGTCGATTTCGCTCTTGGAGAGCGGCACGACTTCGGAACTCAGAGCCTCCACCGTCTCAGGCAATGCCTGTGCCTCGGAGGAGGCGTTGCCAAGCGCGACAAGGCTTAGCGCCCCCTCGCGCTGCGAGTCCAAGCCTAGAAGCTTCGTCAGAACCTCATCTTCGAATCCAAGGACAATCTTAGCCGGCACGTGGCGCGAAGCGGCCGCCGCCAATAGATTTGCCAGGATCGTACCGTTATCCCAGAAACAGTGCCGGTATGCGCGGGACTGGTACTTCCAAGCGTTGCGCCAGTAAGTCGATGCGGTAGCGATGATCACCGGGGCCGTAGCGATCGCGGGGTCCCGCCCGCTAGCCCGCACGAGGATTCCGCGGTAATCGCCCGAACGGAGCTTGCGCAGGGCAAAGTCATGCGGGCCAAAATGATAAACCCCGGCATCTAAACCGGGCAAAGTGCCCGATACCAGATACAAGTCGATGTGATAGAGCGCCCCGGTACAGGCCGCTGCGCGGAAGAACATCTCGCCTCCCGGATATCTCTTCGATTTGACGATTCCTGCACATAGATAGAGGATCTCTGCCAGTGTTTGAAGCGACGGAATGATCCGAGCTTCTGTCGGCACGGCTAAGGTCGAGATGGCTTCGAGTGCGCTCATGCCCGCCGAGGATTGAGGTCGAGGTAAAGGGATAGGCGCTATTTTGGAATATATCTTGAAGGGAAGAGGCTGGTTCTCCCAGTCCAGATAATGCGGATTACTGCGTATACTCTCATAGGAGTGCTTGGTTCCGTTATGATAAGTCCATGTGGCCAGAAGATCACGGTTCTTCATTGGCACGCCTCCTGCGTAGAAACTGGTAGACTTATAGTTTTTTGTGTTTGCAGCAAAAACCGATCGGCTCATTGTAGTCTAACACACCCATCGCAGTTGTCTTGCCTGCGGCCGTGAATTTTTGCGGGCGGCGGGGTGCACGTTTGCGACGCGCGCCTTTGGGTAGGACGCTGCCACGAAAACCTTTCCGGCTCTGCCCATATGCCATCAGGGTCTTAAACACTGTGACTCGAATGAATGCCTCCGCAGTAATCCACACGTTGCGCCAAAAACATTGATGCCCATCGATCTCAAAGTCGTCAGCCGTGCATTTCGTATCGGGGTTGCAGTCACCGATTTGCCCGCATGGCCGATCGAGGGGTTGGGCATGATGACATGGAAATGAGATTTGGGCATCAAGCTGCCACTCTGACACCAGATGCCACATTCAAAGCGCTTTATTTTGCTTCCCAGTCTTGGTATTCGTGAGAAAAAGGAGTGGCTATGACAATACTGGAGATGATGGTGGCTCACCATCGCCAATGTGACGATGCTTTTGCGAAGTTGGAAAACCTGGTGGCGGGGAACGATTGGTCGAACTCTGGCGCGTTCGACCAGTTTTTTTCGATCATGACAAAACACTTCAAGGCCGAAGAAGATGTTTTATTTGCGGCGATCGAGAAAAAAATGGGCGGTCCTATCGGCCCCACCCAGGTCATGCGCCAGGAACACCAGCAGATGTCGGTCTTGATGAACCGGATGAAAGGCGCCTTTGCCGCCAAAGATCAAAAAACATTAGAAATTCCACGTCGTGCTTATGAAGAAATCTTCATCTCAGGAATCGATGTTATTGTTCATGGACATCTTCATGAAACATTTCAAAAAACGTATAAGA
>JBFJTQ010000459.1:0-3769 GCA_041625275.1 Binatia bacterium
AGCTGATTGCTGCGAGCGTGGTCGCGCAGGGAATAAAGGTCGTGGGCAATTGCGGCGTTTTCTTTCACCAGGGGACGCCGGTTTTCGATTCTCCTATGTTGATCGTGACGCAAGAGCTCGGGGAGCGGGTTGCCAAAACATTAGGCAAGCACAATGCGCTCCTACTGCGCGGCCACGGGGCAACGGTGGTGAGCGATGACCTGGATGAACTCGTGCGGCTGGGAATTAATCTGGTAAAGAACGTCCGCATCCATATCATGGCATCAGCCCTGGGCACGCCCAAAGCCCATACGGAGGCCGAGTCACGGTCCGTCCTCGAATTCGAGGCGCGCACAAACGCCCTGCGGCGTTTCATCGATTACTATGTTTCAGAAGTCGTTGATTGATGATTGAGCGGTTATTATTACACCCCTGCCTTGAGCTGCTCGCGAGTTGTCGTCGGACGTCAAAGGATTTTTTGTCCGTCAAGTTTAACACTATCAATTAGGTGAAAGAATGACAGATTCAATTACGAAACCCACAACCATTGAGAGGCTCGAATGGGCGGTCTGGCCGTCGTTTGCCATGCTGGCCGGAATGCAGCTCGATTTGTTTTCCAGCCTTAAAGACGGTCCGCAGACGGCTGAGCAAATTGCCGGCTCCATTGGTGTCAATGCGGAGAAGCTCAAGCCGCTGCTCTATGCGCTAGCGGCGGCTGAGCTATTGACCGTGGAGCATGACTTGTTTGCTAACTCCGCTGAGGCCGATCGGTTCTTGGTTCGGGGAAGCCCGGTTTACCGGGGCGGAAAGCACGAAGTCCTCTTGCATAACTGGAGAGCGGGGCTCCAAACCGCCGAGTCGATTCGGACGGCAACCCCTCAGTCAAGACTCGAGTTTTTGTCCGCATCCCAGGATAAGTTGGAAACGTTCTACCGTAGTAACCATGCGCAGGCACTGCGCAGAGGACGTGAGTTAATGGCTGCGTATGATTTGTCCGCACACCGCACTTTGTTGGATGTGGGTGGAGGCTCCGGAGGCTTGGCGATCGCAATTACCGAAGCTTTTCCCGATATGCGCGCGACGGTGGTCGATCTTCCGGTCGTTACGCCGATTACGCAGCGCATTGTAGAGGAGGCGGGTGCCAGCGAGCGGGTTCAGGTCATGGCGGCGGATGTTGTTTCGGATAGACTTGCGGGCTCGTATGACGCGGCCGTGCTGAGTTCCTTTATTCAGGTGATCTCGGCCGACAAAGCGCGCCGCGCAATCAAAAACGTCGGTGACGTCGTGAATCAGGGTGGCGCCATTTATATTCGCGGTGACGTTGTTGACGACTCGGGCATACGACCTCTGGGATCGGTGATGCGAAATCTGGTGTATTTAAACATCTACGATGAAGGCCAGGCATACACCGAAAAAGAACATAGGGAGTGGTTGGAGGAAGCGGGCTTTAGCGACATCGAGCGCAAGATTTTGCCCGACGGGTTCAGCATGCTGAGGGCTTGCAAGCTCAAATAAGGCAAGCAATAGAGCCAGATTCGGCGGCCTACTCTACCTTGTACACTTTCAGAGGCGCGCACTGGTCGAGAGCAGTAGAGATCACGTCAACCATGTCGAGGCTGTAGGGCAGCAGACCGTTGAAATTAACGCCTTTGCCCATGGAAAGGGGCTTGCCCTTTGCCCAGTGGCCCGCGTTTCCCGCAATGCCAATGACGTCCGGGTGAACACACTCGGTGACATGGGCTATCGCTCGTGCTTTTCTGACCGGGGACTCAAGCCAGATGTAATCTCCATCTTTAATCCCCTTTTTGCGCGCGAGCTTGGTGTTGATCAGAGCGCCATAAGCCTGGGGCAGCTTTTCGGACAACTCGTTGATCCATGGATTGGCGTGACCGAATCCGCCGTAGGCGTATGGAAGCTTGTAGTTCACCCCGATTGCGTCGATCTCGCCGCGGCGCATCTGCTCGAAGGAATCGCAGGGCCGCCACTGGGGAATCGGCTCATAGTCCGAGAGATCCCAGTTGAGATCCATCTCCTGTAGAACGCTCTTTAGTTCTTCGCCTCGAGCAATGAAATTTTCCAGGTACAGCGCGATCCGCGCTTTAACAAAACGACCGGGATAACGCTCATCGACGGTTCGAGGCCAGACGAGGACTCCATTCTCCTTGAACCAGTCCCACCCGTATTCCTCCCCAAAGCGGCACTTGGCGATGCGATCGCTTACCTCATCCATCGTGTAGCACTTGCCGGGTTCCAAAGCGTATGGCGGGGTCAGCCCCTTGAGGTGATTGAACGCGTCGTAAACTTGATCCAAGAGTCCCGCGCACTGATAGATCCTGGTCATAATGTCGCCGATGTCTCGAATACCTTCCGGCGGTTCAACGACCTTTTGCTGGATTTGGCAGAGCCCCACGGCTTCTCCTGATACGGCCGGGAAGGGATAAACCGAGCTGTCATCGAAGGTTCCTTCTTCCAGGTACGTGCACATGGGAAGCACGATGTCATCGAGTTCGTGGGTCTCGTTGATCTCCACGGCGAAGCCCACGACGAGATCGATGCTCTTGTACCAGTCGATTACGGCCTGTACGTCGCCCCATCCCGCCATGACCTGGTTTCCGGGACTGTGGATCACCATTTCGATATTGTGGTCCATGCCCCATTTCTTGGGGTTTTTGTGAACTTCCGGCACGAGGGTCCTGGTGTGGGCCGCCACCGGAAAGAGTTCAAACAGGTCCCATCTCTCGGGCTTAGACGGAGTCCGTCCCGGGAACGCCGTGAAGTGTCCCCCGCCCCGATGCGTCGAACCGGAGCTCATCAAAATGCCGTCCTGCCCGGCTTCGGGCCACTTCTTCACCGGGAAATTGCTGGCGGAGTCGGTGCTGTGGATGCTCCCCACCACATTGATCGCGCCCAAGACGATGTTGACCATGGCTAGTGACCAGGTGTTGTGCCAGGCATGCTTGTGCCCCTGCGGGCCGCGGTCCCAATCCAGACAAACCGGCCGGTAGGGCACCTCCACGCCGTCGATTTTGACCGTCGAGCCAATCGCAGCCGCCTCGCCAAACTCCACAGCGATTCTCTGCAAGGTTTTGGCGGGAATGGTGGTGATCTTCTCAACTCGCTCGGCTGGATATTCCGCGGCACGGGCTTTGATAAACTCGAAGGCCGGCTTCACTTTTTGCCCTTTGATTTCGGCTTCCCCTTCGAGCATCGGGTCCTTCACCGCGGGATCGTCGAAAACTCTGACTTGACCGTCGAATTGGTCGACTACGAAAGGCCTCCCTGTGGCCGGGTCACGCAGAAACTTGCCGGTGGGCAACGTCAGATAGGCTGCGTTTGTGAAGTGCTTCAGATACTCGGCATCGAAGATTCGTGCTTCATTTAAAAGGACATTGAGCATCCCCATCGCGAAGGCCGAGTCGGTGCCGGGGCGAATGGGAAGCCATTCATCAGCTTTACTCGCCGCGTTGTTCCCGATGGGATCGACGACCACGAGTTTCATGCCCCGTTCCCGTGCTTTGGCACAGTCGGGAACCTGGTGATTGAATCCCTCGCGTGTCGCCACGCCCATCTGGGTGCCGACGTCGATCAAGTACTTGCAGTGCGCGAGATCGGGTTCCTGGTGAAATCCACCAGCCATGAGAAACTGAATGGAGTGAACAGTCTTGCCGCAGTTGGGGGAAACACCCGTTTGAACATAAGGTGTACCGACGGCGGGGCGCAGTACCCCCAACCAGGTGGTGAATTCCTGGGAGGCTGCCCAGCTTTGAAGGTAGAGTTTACGCGGATCCTC
>JBFJTQ010000460.1:0-3758 GCA_041625275.1 Binatia bacterium
CCCCGCCTCGGGTCTGGAAAGCGCTGCAGGAGCGGCAGCAGCCGCGCCAATAAACGTAGTGAGCGAGTCGACCTTCAGTCGCTATTTTTTCGCGTTTAAAGTGTGCAGGAGCGTGGAAACTCAGGAGGGTTGTGTCGGCCATGGGCCAGCCGAGAGCATGTCGCATGAAAGTAATAAAGGGCCTGATCGGTTTGATTTCCGATACCCATGGACTGATGCGCCCTCAAGCGATGGATGCTTTGGAAGGCGTCGAGATGATCCTCCACGCCGGGGATATCGGCAAGCCGGAAGTTCTTGCTTCTCTGCGCACGATCGCTCCGGTCGTCGCCATCAAGGGCAACAATGATGCCGGAACATGGGCGAACCGTCTCCCCAGCGTCCTCAATCTTGAAATTAACGGCGTCAAGATTCATGTCATACACGATGTCCGCGAGGTGCCGGAAGCCGTTCGCGCCGCGGGCTTTCATGTTGTGGTCAGCGGTCACTCCCACAAACCCTCAGTAAGAGAGCTCGACGGATTGTACTGGATCAACCCGGGGAGCGCGGGGCCGAGGCGTTTCAAATTGCCGGTCACCGTTGGGCGTCTCACCCTCAATGGAACGCACATCAACGCTGCAATCATCGAACTGATCTGATGTCTTCACATAATAGCTGCGCAACGAACTGCGCGCTCCACGCCGTGACGCTGCTTTCAGGAAATGGCGCCACTGAGCCGGGATTCCGCAGTAGAAAGGTTACTTGAGGAGCCTGGGGAAAGCTTTCGTGGCGAAGACGACGGGCCACTGCCTTTGAGCGGACGATTATGGCCGGTGCATAGAATCGCCATCTCGTAGCTACCGCCATGACGTGCCAACGTGCAACAACGACTGTGAAACGGCGCGCTTAGGCGTCTTCACCACTCCAGGCTCACCCCAGGCTCGCGTGACATCCTATCCCCAACTACGAAATCCGGGTTGACTTTGAGACGGACAGACTGTAAGTAAGAATTGTCCTTTTAAGCCGATCCCGTGAGATCGGTAAGGGAGTGATGAAAAGTTATCCAGCAGAAAGCGTGTCCTTTGTAAGACCTCCTCCGAAACGGTGAGGGGGTTTTTTTTTGCCTATGAGCGCGCGCACGGAAAAGCAGATTTTGCTCGACAGGGACGACCTCGCCCGAGCGTTGACTCGCATGGCCCACGAGGTCATCGAGAAAGCCGGCGAAACGAGCGAGCTGGCCTTGATCGGCATACGTTCGCGCGGCATCCATTTGGCGCGGCGGCTCGCCCATCAAATTGCGGAGTTCGCCATGACGGCACCCGCGGTGGGAGCCGTCGATGTCACGCCCTATCGCGATGACCGCGGGGGCGGCCAGAACGCTCCCTCCTCAGCACCGAACGAGATTCCAATCAGCGTCGATAACAAGATCGTGGTGCTCGTTGACGATGTCATTTTTCGCGGCAGGACCATTCGCGCGGCGCTGGAGGCACTGGCCACGCTGGGGCAGCCCAAACGCATCTTGGTCGCCGTCCTCGTCGATCGCGGAGCGCGGGAATTGCCGATCCGAGCCGACATTGTCGGCAAGAATGTGGAAGCCGACGATTCGCAACGCGTCAGTGTGCAGCTTGAAGAATCAGACGGCATCGATCGGATCATGTTGATGCCGTGGGAGACGCAAACGGCGCCTTAGAGGGGATCGGACCGTGCTCAGGCGGAATCTGGTATCCATAGCTGATTTGACCAACGACGAAATCGAAGAGATATTCACGCTCGCCGAGTCAGCCGAAAAACTACGTGCCGCCCGGGTGAATAGCGACAAAATCATGGCCACGCTCTTCTACGAGCCGAGTACGCGCACCCGCTTGTCTTTCGAGTCTGCGATGCAGCGTTTGGGAGGATCGGTCATCAGTTGCTCGGACATGAAAGCGTCTTCCGCAGCCAAGGGGGAGACCGTCGCGGACACGGCGAAGGTGGTTTCCAGCTATGCCGACGTTCTCGTCGTACGCCATTACTGGGATGGCGCTGTTCAGGCGATGGCCGAGCATGCGAGCGTCACTGTCATCAACGCGGGCGACGGCAGTCACGAACACCCGACGCAGACGCTTTGTGATCTGTACACGTTGAGGAAAGAAAAGGGCGCCCTCAAAGGGCTGAATGTTGTCATCTGCGGGGATCTCAAGAACGGGCGCACGATTCATTCGCTCGTGTATGCTCTCGCTCGCTTCGGCGCCAACGTCATTACGCTCGCGGCGGGCGGGATGGAGCTTCCGCACTACGTGCTCGAACGCCTGGAGATGGAGTACCAGTACGTGCTTGCGCCGGTAGCCGCCGACGATTTGAGGGCGGTAGTCACCGAAACCGATGCCCTGTACTTGTCTCCCAAACAGCCGCATCAATTGGCGCTCTTCACGCAATTAGACTCCTCCATCCAGACGCGCCTGAGCAGCATGGTTTCCGGCCTGCGGTACGACGCTTTTTACATGACGCGGAAACAAAAAGAGCGCATGAAAGAAGGCAACTCGGAGGGCGCTTACCCAACCATTGGCCCGAATTTTCTCAAGGAGCAGCGCTTCAAGGATACCGTGGTCATGCACCCTTTGCCCCGTGTTGACGAACTGTCGCCGGAGGTGGACAAGGACCGGCGCGGGATCTATTTCAAACAAGCGGCATACGGTGTGCCGGTGCGCATGGCGTTGCTACACTTTCTTTTTGCACAACAGCGAGGCCAAAAGAGCCGTGGCCGCAAAGACGGCCGGGCGCTTTTTGTCAGTCCGGAGCGGCTCGGGCCTCTGTGTCCGAACGCCAACTGCATCACGGTCAGGGAGGCCGGCTCGGCCAGCCCGCGTTTCGAGCTTCCTTCGGACAGTCCGGGGGGAGCCCTGATTCTGCGCTGCGTTTACTGTGACCACCGGTTTAAAGCTCACCTGGTTGGCCACGTCATATCGAAGCGTTACTGCGGCTACGATGCCGCCCTGGCCGACACCGTGATGCAATGGTTCAAGAAGAAGGAGTTGGCGCTTTTCGACTCCATCAAGCAAGCGGAAGAATTGGGTTATGAACCTTACAAGAGCGGTCCGCAGCGAACGATCATGGAGGAGTCCGAAATACAGGATGCGCTCCGGCGGATGAGCGAAGACATTTTGCGTGAATGTGAAGATCCCGACCGGTTGCTGATCTTGGGAATCCGGACCAAAGGGTCGATCTTAGGCCAGCGCATTGCCGCGCACTTGGAGCTAAGTCAAAAACGCAAGTTTGAATACGGGGAGATTGAGATCTACGGCTCGGATAATGAGATCCGCCGAGTTTTCCCTGCGGATCCCGAACTGGGCCCGATGAACTTGCGCGACCGCGGGATCATCCTTGTCGACGATGTGATCCACACCGGAAGGACCGTGAAGAACGCCTTGAGCATTATCTTCCGGTCCGGCCGGCCGCAATCAGTGCGTTTGGCTGTTTTGATTGACCGCGGCCACCGTGAAGTGCCCGTAAGGCCGAATTACGTCGGCAAACACATCCCGAGCTCAGACCGGGAGAGGGTGCGAGTCAAGTTGCGTGAAGCGGAGCAGGAAGAACGGGACAAAGTGGTCATTTATTCGACCATCGGCGCGAGTGAGGCTTAGAACGGGAGACGGAATGCCGAGAAAGAAAGCTATTTTGGCTCTGGCCGACGGCCGCTATTACGAAGGGTATTCATTCGGCGCCGAAGGCGAGGCGATAGGCGAAGTCGTGTTCAATACCAGCATGACCGGATACCAGGAAATTCTCACCGACCCCTCCTACGC
>JBFJTQ010000461.1:0-3748 GCA_041625275.1 Binatia bacterium
CGATGCCGAGCTCCTGTTTTGCTGTCATCGACATTCTGTCCTGATTCCACGGCGGGTCCCACACTAATTGCACATCCGTCTGGCGCACCCCCGGGACGGACAATAACTTGCGCTCGATGTCTCCCTTGAGAACCTCCCCCATGCCGCATCCCTGAGCGGTAAGGGTGAATCTGACCATAGCCAGGTACCCACCGTCGTGCAACGACCGCACGGCGCAGTCATAGATGAGCCCCAACTCAACAATATTCACGGGTATCTCAGGGTCGAAACAAGACCTCAATTGAGCCCAAACCTGCTCCTCCATCTTCTCAACGCTGTCGGGCACCGAAGACAAAGCGCGCTTCGATGGCGTCTCAGACGGCAACCCAATGGCGTCGCCATCTGTGCCCTCGATGCGCACCAGATAACCGCGGTCCGTCATGACGTTGTAACTTCCACCAAGAGACTGAGTCACCCACACCGTGCTGCCGGCGACAAGAACTACCCTTTCTCCGCTCGGAATCATGCGTGCTTCGCAATCACGTCTCACCACGATGGCCTGTTCGCTTTGCATGACGATTTCCGCCCTTTCTTCAAACTCTGTGATCACTCGGTTGAGGTCACGCCGTTTCCGCCTTTAAGTGCCGCGTTGACCGTGTGCCATGCCAGGCTCGCGCATTTTACGCGCGCTGGAAATTTGCATACTCCAGACAAAATCGCCAACTTGCCAAGACGTTCCAAGTCGTCTTGCGCTGTGCCTTCGCCCGTGAGCATGTCGTGCACGGCGTCGAATATCGCCCGGGCTTCCGCCTCCGTCTTGCCCTTCAATGTCGTCGTCATGATGGAGGCCGACGCCTTCGATATGGCGCAGCCAGAGCCGTGGAAACTAATATCTTTGATGACGCCGTCTTCGAGGCGAACATACACCGTCACCTGATCCCCGCACAGAGGGTTATATCCCTCTGATTTCCGGTTCGCGTCGGCCATGCTGCGGAAATTCCGGGGGCTGCGATTATGGTCGAGGATAACTTCCTGGTAGAGTTCGTCAAGCTCTGACATCAGCGAAACACCTTCAACACGCGACACAGCGCCCGGACCAAAGCATCGACTTCAGCGCGGGTATTGTAAAACGCAAACGATGCGCGCGTCGTCGCCGGCACCCCGAAGCGCTGCATGACAGGCATCGCACAATGGTGCCCGGCGCGCACGGCGATCCCCTCCTGATCGAGAATGGTTCCGACATCGTGAGCGTGAACGTGATCAAAGACGAATGATACAACACCGGCTTTTTCCTTCGCCGTGCCGATGATTCGAAGCCCTTCGATGTTCATGAGTGCCGTCGTCGCATACTGAAGCAAGTCACGTTCATGGGCAGCGACCTGCTTCCAGTCCAGTCCATTCAAGTAATCAATCGCCACCCCCAACCCGATACCGCCGGCAATATGCGGTGTCCCCGCCTCGAATTTGTACGGCAGCACGTTGTAATGGGTTTTCTCGAACGTCACCAGGCTGATCATATCCCCGCCCCCTTGGTAAGGGGGCATCGTATTCAACAAATCAAATTTCCCATAGAGAACCCCCACGCCCGTCGGCCCGAACAATTTGTGCCCGGAGAAGGCGTAGAAATCACACCCGAGATCTTGGACGTCCACTTTCAGATGCGGAACCGCTTGCGCTCCGTCGACGAGAACGGGAATACCGCGCTCGTGTGCCAGTGCGATGATTTCCTTCACCTCCACAATCGTGCCGAGAGCGTTCGAGACATGAGTCACCGCGACAAACCTGGTCTTTTCGTTCAGCAGGCGGCGATATTCGTCCAGTACCAGCTCGCCGTCGTGATTGATGGGAATGACGCGGAGCCGCGCCCGGACTTGTTCGCACAGTATCTGCCAAGGCACGATATTTGAGTGGTGCTCCATGGCCGACACGATAATCTCATCGCCTGCTTTCAGGAACGTCCTACCGTAACTTTGAGCCACCAGGTTAATCGCTTCAGTCGTTCCCCGGACAAAAACAATCTCCTGCGTCCGCGCCGCATTGACGAAACGGCGCAGTTTTTCGCGGGCGCCTTCGTAGGCCTCCGTGGCCACCTCGCTCAGGTAATGCACACCCCGATGAATATTGGAGTTTTCCGCTCGGTAGTACCGATTCAAAGCATCAATAACGACTTGCGGCTTTTGGCTTGTCGCTCCATTGTCAAGGTAAATGAGAGGCCGACCGCGTACTTTTGCGCCGAGAATAGGAAAATCGCCGCGGATTTTGTCCACATCGAATTCGCCTCCCGGCTCCTGGGTAACGCCGATTTCGTGAATGGCTTCCATCGATTTCTCTTGTGAAGGTTTAGTCTCGTCCGAACTTCGTCATTAAGTATTCATCGAGTCGGGCCCGCATGGGCTCGATGGTGATTCGACCTACCACGTCGCTGGCAAATGCATAACTCAAAAGACTCTGAGCATCCGTAAGGTCAAGCCCGCGCGATCGCAGGTAAAACAATGCGTCCCGGTCCAACTGCCCGATGGTGGATCCATGACTGCATTTGACATCATCGGCGTGTATTTCCAACTGGGGTTTGGTATTGACGACGGCGTTCTCCGAAAGCAAAAGGTTCTTGTTGGTTTGCCTGGCGTTCGTTTTTTGCGCGTCTTTGTGCACCAGTATCTTGCCGTTAAAGACGGCGCGCGCGTGCCCTCCCAAAATCCCCTTGTAGAGCTCGAGACTCGTCGCTCTCGGTTTGAGGTGTTCGATTTCGGTATGGTTGTCAACGTGCTGGTTGCCATCGATTAAATAGAGACCGTTCAGAAAGCACTCTGCGCCTTCACCGGCAAGCACGACACGCACATCATTTCGCACCAACGATCCGCTTAGCGTGATGGCGTGCGCCGTTAAGGCACAATTTGAGTGCAGGCGCGCATCCAGAGCGCCAATGTGAAAGCCGCTGTTTCCCTCACGCTGCAATCGGTAATGGTCGATCGTCGCACCTTCACCGCCGACGATCTCCGTCACGACATTGGTAAAATAGGCCTGGACGCCGACACCGACGTAGCTTTCCACGATGCGCGTTCGGCTTCCGCTCTCGAGCAAAAGCAAATTGCGTGGCTGTGCGACGAACGGAGCCGCGGTTCCGATCGATGCGTATACCACGTGGATAGGCGCCTCGACGGCAATACCCTCGGGCACATGAATGACAGCCCCATCGGCGGCGAATGCAGTATTAAGCGCGGTAAATGTCTGCTCATGATAACGGGCGTAACGGGCGAGATGATTCTCAACGATCCGGTCGTCATTGGCTAAAGCCTCGGCGAGGCTTAGAACGCGCACGCCGGACGGTACCCGCCGCAGCGAGGACAACCCAGGGGAGTGGAGTCCATTGACAAAGACAAGCCGATTATCCGCCTCTTCGCTGAAGGATGACAAGACGATCTCCGCCGGTTCCTCTGCCGCCGGAGCATGCCCGTTGGCCTTGGCAAAATCGACGGCAAGGATGGGATCAACGTTAGTGTATTTCCACTCCTCGTCTCGCGTCGTCGGAAAGCCCAGATCGCGAAATCTCGCAATTGCCGATCGTTGCAGTTCACGCAACCAACCGGGTTTGAGGCGGGCCGACTTCTTCTCGTCGCGCTCAAATGCAGATAAGAAACTTTCCTTCGCCTCCACGGTTGCCATACCTACGAATTCACCCCATCCTCGGAATCGTCACTGCAGGGCTCCAACTTCCCCCTTAATCCAGTCGTAGCCTTTCTTCTCCAGGTCAAACGCCAGCTCCTTGGTC
>JBFJTQ010000462.1:0-3736 GCA_041625275.1 Binatia bacterium
AAGTAGATAAGCGCGGGAGCGTACCCGCGCGCAACCACATCGAAATAGCTTTTCCCCAAGAATTCGGCCATGAGAAAGGCCGCGATGCCCATAATGGGTGGCATGAGCTGCCCACCCAGTGATGCGGCAGTCTCCACGGCCGCCGCGGTCACACGCGGCAAGCCGGAGCCGATCATAGCCGGTATCGTTGCAGAGCCTGTGGTGATGGCGTTGGCCGCACTGCTTCCGCTGACGGCAGCCACACTCATGGATCCCAAGACGGCGGATTGCGGAAGGGCTTGGGCCGAAAGGCCAGCGATCCTGGAAGCGACCTTCAAGAGCGAGTCAACACAACCAAAGGACTGAAGGAGACTCAAGACCAGCATGAAGGATCCGATCAGGATCAGCGCCAGTTGGGGTAGCTGGGAGAAGACTCCGGTCGCCATTTCCACGCTCATCGCCGTAATGACCCGACTCCAGGTCAAACCGGGGTGACCGAACAGGCCGGGGATGAGCCACCCGTAAACGGTATAGACAATGAGGATCAAATTGATCACAAAGAGCGCAAAGAATTTTGCTCTGCAGTACTCCATGACCAGGAGGAACATAATGCCGCCTACGATCAGGTCGGTTTGATTCCAAACGCCGAGCCGGACCATACGGACATCGATGAACTCAACATTGAAGTAAACCGCGACCAGGACGCAAAGAGCGATGTAGACAACCGCGATACTATGATTCGCAGCTCGTCCCAATTTGGGGTAGAGATCGCCCGTTCTTAGTGCGTCCAGTGTATAAAGGATGAAGGTCGCCGGGACCAGGGTGACCGCGAGTAGTGTCGGTCCCCCCGTCCCAGTGAAGTAATAGCGCAGGAGATAGACAAAAAAACAGAATGCGAAGAGAAAAAAAATGACCGTGGCCCATGCAGCCGACGGCCTGGCCGGCGACTCTGCAGACGGACCCATGCTCCCGTAAGCTCCTTTCCGACCTCAGACGGATCCGTCCCAGCCCCGATTTTAAAGGCACACGGAGCCAAACCGGCGTTGATGATCAAAATTAGGTGCTCGCCTCGCCGTAAGCGTTTCACTCGAGCGCAGTCATATTAAACCGCAGCTGCGCCGGTTCAAGGCTAATTTGACTTGGCCTTGGCAATCCTCTTATCCCATTTGGCGTCCCAAACGCCGCGCTCCTTCATGTATCTTGCGAGACCCGGATGTATCAAAACGTCATTGACGGAAGACTCAACTCCAGCGCGTTGAAACTCCGGCATGCCGGCCTTGATCTGCGCATAGGCCGCGTCCGATTTGGTAAGCTCATCGACATTCTTCTCGACGACGGTCAACATTTTGTAGACGTCGTCCTCGGGAATCTCCAGGCCTACATGAAAACCGTAGTAAAAAGGCACCAAGAACATCTTGTCCACATGGACGCTCTTCTTAAAGACGCCCGGGCTTACCTCCACCACCTGTAGACCGGCTTTGCGGAGCATATCCATCTCGGGCTTGCTGGGGTTCAATACGGAGAGGTCCGTGCCGAGTTGTGCTTCGACCAGCCATGGAGGAAGCGTCTTGTGGCCGGCTGTATAGACGGTAAGCGCCCTGATGTCACCCCTATCGAGAGCCGAACCGGCTAAAGCCAGGTCGATTTCCACGTAATTATGCTTGACCCCCACTACCGCCATCGCTCTTTCGAGGGTCGCCCGGGTATCCCATGGCAGCGGCCCGGTGAACACTTTCTCGCCGGTCAGATCGCGCCATTGTTTGTATTTTTTCTGGTCTCGAGCCAGGACCGCCAATCCTACTTCAAGGGTGAATGCCCAGAAGGATTGAACGGGCTCCCGTTTCATCTGTGCCCGAAATCCCTTAAACCTGGCGGTATCCCCGGCCATTTCGTGAAAAGCGATATCGGAACCGTAGTAACCGTCAAATTGCCCGGTCGCATAACCTTTTACCGTAGCGATCGCCCCAGGGGTCGGCAGGACGGCCACACGGTACGCTTTCATCTCGCGGTTCAGCAGCGCTGCCAGACTGACCAGGGCGCGGTGGCCCGAGGAGCCGACGGCTGACGTGCCCCAGGAAAGATCCTTGGCTTGTGCGCCGGCATAAGCTGGTGCGAGGAAAAGCAATCCCAACCCGATGGCAGCGAGTATATATCGTTTCATGGTGTTTCCCTCCCTTCCTTGATGTGACGCTCTTTAGATCAAGTCTATTTGGGCCGTGCCGGGGAGTCAACCGCGATCGGCGAGCCAATTTCCGGCGACTCAAGGAGCTATTGTGTGGGTCATTTGGTCCGACACTCAAGGCTGAAGCCTTCCAATGCCGCGCCGGACGCTGCGAAGATTTCTCGAAAATGACGACTCGAAGATGCCAGTGCCCGACCACATTCATATTTCCAAGTTTATTTGGCAGGGCGTGGCAGAGAACACTGCTGAGAGTTGGACGAAAAGGCAAAGCCTTGTTAACCGGCAGCTCACAAAGAGAGTTGACAATGAGTAGGAAGCTGAGGAGAATCCCTCAGTTTCATGAATTTAAAAGAGGGGCGCTCGCAGAACTGTGTGCTCGCTAGTTATGCATCGGTACAATGGCAGATGGGCACCAAAAACTAATAATTCCAAGGCATGCAAGTCAGGAGTAAACCATGTCCGCTGCGTCACATAAGGCGACCGTGCGCCGCTATTTTGACGAAGTGCTCGACCAGAAAAATCTGGACCTTCTTGACGAAATCGTGACCATAGATTGCCTCATTCATCGGCCTGAGGCCACAGAACCGATCAGAGGTCTTACCGCCTTCAAGCAAGCACTGGGAGGGATTCTCCAGGTGTATAGCGAGTTCAGCACGACCATCCACGACCTGATAGCGGAGGACGACCGCGTGGCGTGCAGGTTGAGCCACCGCGCCGTGAATTGCGGAGAATGGACCAATCGTCTCGGTCGCCATGATGTAGCGGGAAAGCCCGTCAGTTGGCCGGCCATCGCCATCTTTCGGTTACGCGAGGGAAAAATTGCGGAAGAACGGGTTTCGCGAGATGAACTCGGGATGTTGATTGACCTCGGCGTCGTAGCGCCGTCGCGGGCGCGCGCGTAAGGGAAGAACGCTAAAATTAGTGAAGAGCGCGGCGTTGTCGTTACATGCCAAAACGGGAGCAACGAAAGGATCGAAGCACCTGCTCAATATTAGTCACTGTACTGGCCCGCCGTTTACCAATGCGTTGCACTGAAACCGTTGACAGAAATGCCCTTTTGTCCTACGTTGTAATACATGAAGACGAGTGTCCTCACGATCAGACTCGACAAGGATCTAAACGATCTGTTAACTAAGGCAAGTCGCCGGTCAGGCAGAAACCGGAGCGACATTGCCCGCGAAGCCCTTCGCCGCCAACTTCGCATTAGCCAATTTGAAGCACTACGGCGCAAAATCATGCCCTTTGCGGAAGCACGCGGTTACCTTACAGACGAAGACGTGTTCGCCGACGTTTCGTGAGGGTCTTTCTGGACACAAATGTTTTGGCCAGTGCAGCAGCAACCCGCGGCCTTTGCGCCGACGTTTTGCGCGAAGTTCTCACGTCCCACGAACTGTTGCTTTCCACACAGGTCTTGAGCGAACTGAGGCGAGTCCTAAGGACGAGGTTTGGTGTGGCCCAGGATTTGGTCGATGACTTTATTTTGCTTATGCGACAAGACTCGGTGCTGGCACGGCACGGCCCACCTCCGCCCGTTGAAATCGAAGATCAGGACGACTTACCGATTCTGTCGCCCGC
>JBFJTQ010000463.1:0-3725 GCA_041625275.1 Binatia bacterium
GGACCCATGGCCGAACCAGAACCGATTTGCGTATACGAAAAACGAGAACCGCATACCGCCATTATCCGTCTCAACCGCCCGGAGAAAAAGAACTCCATCAGCCGCGATCTTTACTGGGCGCTTGACGACTGCTGGCATAAAGCCAAGGACGACGACGACGTCTGGGCGATTATTCTCACGGGAACGGCGGATGCTTTTTGCGCCGGAGGCGACCTGAAGGAAAACCTTGCTTTTGCGAAAGGCGAGATGAAGGGAGAGCGATCGGGACCGCGACAGTACGGCAATCTTCGCGCTCTGGGCATGCACAAGCCGATCATCGCAGCCATCAACGGCTATGCTGTCGGCGGGGGGTTTAATTTAGCTCTCGCTTGCGACATTCGGTACTGCGTCCCAACGGCCAAGTTCGGTTGCTCCGAGGTCCGCTGGTCGCACATGGCCGCCTGGCCCAATTACGTTTGCCAGCTGCCAACGGGATGGGCCTACTGGTTCGCCCTCACCGGCCAGATGATCGACGCGGACACCGCCTTCCGGTTGGGTCTGGTGCAGAAGATCTGCGAGCCCGACAAACTTATCGATGATTGCCTGGAGCTGTGCGCGACCATTAATCGCAACGGCCGGCTCATTGCAGCGCATACGACCGAGTACATCGACAAGCTATTATATGAGATCCAGGGCTGGGAGAAAGGCTTCGAAGTCCACCGGGAATATTACCAGCACCTGCGCCAGAGCAAAGACTATGATGAAGGCTCGGCTGCCTTCGCCGAGCGGCGCAAACCAGAATTTCAACAGGAATACTACGACAAGAAAAACAAGCCCCCCGGAGTGCCATAAAGCGAAGAACGTGCCGCCAACTCTGATTTTGCCCTTGACGCGATTGAAGTGTTCGACTGTTCGAGCGGCACAATTTGTTCAAAGGCTTCCTGGGCTCCGTTCCGCCTGAGCAATTCGGAAGAATTCAGGTAGGCTGCATGGGGAATAGCCCACACTGAGACTCGGCAGGTGAGAGCCTTTCTCGAATAGCGCTCTACAGAGAGGCTGATTGACTCAGAAGAAACGCCTTTCAATGATTTAACGGGACTTAAAGCCTCTGGCGAACGCCCGACCTTGGAGTCGGTCAGTCACCTGCACCCTGTTGGGCAACGCTCAGGGCGATCTTCCGTAACCGCAATCAACCGGCGATTATATCGGTTGAAACTTCGTGAGAACATGAAAACCGCAGGTTCGGTTTTTTCCCTCGCTTTTGTTGCATCACCCCTATCGCCTGAGTTAATCTGAGTCGGCATAGGAATTTCTTCTCATGAAACAAATTTGCTTCGTCTGTCAAAATGTTGACTGCAAGATCCGAGGTGCTGAACAACTTATGAATGAACTGAGCGAAAAAGTCGCGGCTCGATCTATCGACGCAGAAGTGAAACCCTACCTCTGCTTCGGGGCCTGCGAATCAGGGCCTAATATCGTGCTCTACCCTCAGAAGAGCTGGTACGCGGGCGTGAAACGGGAGGATCTCTCCGACATCGTCGATGCCTTAGCGGACGGGACCACCGTGACTCGGCTGGACACTGTGGACCCGTCGCTGAAAGGAATTATATACTCGTTGCTTGATACCGGTGTATTCTAGACGCCCCAACCGGATACGTAAGCAAACAACTCGTCCCGCTCCGCCCATGCCAGCACGGCTTATAACGCTCAGCGCCCGAAATTTGGGTCACATCGCCTGATACGCGAGCCGCGTCATTTTTTGAGTGTTCTTGCCTTCAATGCGAATAAGTCCGGTGGTCGCTGCGCGCCTGGGCGAGTGCACGTCGCCCTCATTGTACAAGTGCGCCATCCCCGGTTTGAGGCTGTAAACTTTCGCGCGCCGGACTTTGCCCGGTTTGCCCTCGCCCGCTGCTTCGAGTATTTCCCAATCGCTCATTTCCGTCTCCCCAAGGGCCTGACCGTAAATCGCCCAGGAGCTACCATGATCGTGAGGATTCGAATCCTTGGGCCCCTTGTTCATATGCGCGCAGATGCAGAAACCAAGCTCCTGATCTTCGTAGAGCACCTGCCTCTCCGGCGTTTTGTCGTTGAGATAAGCTGAAAGGAACTTCTCGTCTTTGAGAACCTCCTTCAGTAGGTCGCGGACTTGTTCCCGTCCCGCAAGACCGGGTTCGGCTTTGAGAATTCGACGGCACTCAGACGCAAACGAATCGAGCGTGAAGTCCATTTTCGCCCCCCCATTCGAAAAAAATGAATTTCCGCCAAATCAACGCTGCAAGCCTCATCATATTAACCGAAATTTTCTAAGACACAAACGGCTGTCCTGCGGCGCTTGGACGCGCCTGTCATGGTTCTCTTCTCTTACCAGCGGCGGGTCTCGCCGATCTTGAGGATCCAGGCGCGCTCGGGACTGATGCCGCGGCGGCGGATTTCGGCCAGCATGCGCTGCGGCGGTTCATCCAAAGGTTCTTCCGCGAGGTCGAATGTTCCCCAGTGCACGCCGAGCAACACGCGCCCCCGAAGGTCCTCAAATGCCTGTACTGCGTCCTCCGGCGTGGTGTGGACTGACTTCATGATCTCCGGCGGCAGATACGCGCCGATGGCGATGGCTGCCACGTCGAATGGGCCGAGCCTTCCGCCAATTTCCCGGAAGCCGGCGAAATAACCGGTATCGCCACTAAAATACAGCCGCCCGTCGCCACCGATGACGGCCCACGACGCCCAAAGCCGCGTGTTCGCGTCCCACGGCGTTCGCTGCGCGAAGTGCTGGGCCGGGAGGCAAACAATTTTCACTCCGCGGTACTCGCGCTCCTTCCACCAGTCCAGCTCTTCCACCCGGCTCATGCCGTTATCGGCAAACCACGCCTTCATGCCGAGGGGCACCAAGAAAAGCGGATCATGGGTCGCCGCAAGGCGCTTCACCGTCGCCAGATCCAGGTGATCGTAATGGTCGTGAGATATCACAACCGCGTGTATCGGGGGCAGGTCCTCGAATGCCAGTCCGGGCGGCGAGAGACGCTTCGGACCGGCCCACGACACGGGGCTCGCTTGCGCGCTCCACTGGGGGTCAGTGAGAATGTTGACACCGTCCAGCTGTATCAAGAGAGTCGAGTGGCCGATCCAGGTAATGCTTGGGTTCACAATGCCGGCTCGGAGGTCAGCGCCGTCGTTAGCGACGCGCGGCGCCTGAAAGCTCCGAGGAGTGATCGAGCTCGACCATAAACGGCGGAAAACAAATTTCCACCTTGTCCAACTCGATGGCCGGCTGAAGTTCGTGTCGATGTTGCGGAATCCTCCCTCGACATGGTGGGCTGGAGCGCCCGGGATCGGCTCCCGCCCGACATTTCCGCACCCCTTGAATAGGAACAGCGCGCACAAAAGCGCAAGGGACGTCGAGCGCGAAGATATACGTAAACCTCTGCACATGCGCTTTTTCACCCTCGTTCGCCAAAAACTTTCACTCCCAGACGCGCCCTAGGTCTGTAAAAATAATAACCAGGCAATCCGCCCCCTGCAATTCGAATGATGATCGAAAATCGACTGATCGCATCCCGGGATCGACAGTTGCTCGAAATGACCTGCGGCCCGTGTCTCACCATCAGATGAGGCCCGATGCCATTCACAAGTGAGAATTTCGGCTTAAGCCGTTTGCGTCCCAAGCTCCCCTTTCTCCCTCAGGGTTAAGAACTCCTTCGCCTGCATTGGAAACAGCACGCCGAGAAGAATGTCTTCGTCGTTTTTTGCCA
>JBFJTQ010000464.1:0-3716 GCA_041625275.1 Binatia bacterium
ATAACTGGGCCGCGTGTTCTAAGAGACTCAACACGCACAGCGCGGCAATAGCCTTGACATTCGCGAAGCGCCCGTGGTAACCGACGGCTGCGTGACGGGGATTAAGGGAAAACACGGAGAAGACTTTGCCTGCGAAAGTTTTCAAGCAAATCCGACCTGAAGCATTGAGCTTCTTGCCGTAAACGGCGCCCCCGGCTTTTGTTATTTTTTTCCCCGCGCTGCACCAGCTCAGAAGACGTAAACCGGCAAATAGACGCGGCGCTAAGGTTTAGGCAATAGGTCACTGAGTTAAAAGGATACGATTCTGTGCTCTTGATTAGCGATCCCGAAGTCAAACAGGTTCTAAACATGGGTGATTGCATTGAGGCCATGGAGCGCGCCTTCGCGGAGGAAGCCATGGGCATCGCCGTGAACCGGCCGCGCGTGCGTTACAAAGTCCCGAAGGATCTCGATCGCCCCGGCTACATGGCCAACATTATACCCGGCGCGGTGCCGGGCTCGGGGGTGGCCGCCCTCCGTTATGACTCGACGATTGTCCAGGAAAGAATTGTCGCCGGCAGCAAGCGGATGGATTTTCCCTCGCCGCTAAAGCGCAGCTGGGGATTCGTTCTCCTTTTTAGCCTTGAGACCGGCGAGCCTTTGGCGCTGGTGCACGACTTCAGTCTCTCCGCAATACGCGTTGGCGCCACCACCGGCGTGGCGCATCGAGCCCTCGCCAGGGAAGACTCGAAGGTAATGGGCCTGTTCGGCTCCGGTAATGAGGCGCGGCGCAACCTGGAAGCCATCTGTCTCGTCCGTAACATTGAGCGGGTAAAGGTCTACAGCACGACCAAAGAACACCGCGAGAGATTCGCGGAGGAGATGACGGAGCTGCTCAACGTGGAGGTCCAGCCCGTAAGCAACCCTCAGGCGGTGGTCAAAGGCTCGGATATCGTCATGTGCGCAAGCAATTCAAGCGAACCGGTCTTCGATGGGGCATGGCTCGAATCAGGTCAGTTTGTGACCACCATCGTCAACACCGATGGCGTGCATCGCCGCACCGAAGCGGACGCAACAACAATGATCCGCAGCGACTTGATCGTGCTCAATAACAAGGAGACAGCCATCACCAACCAGCAGCGGGAACTTCTCGATCTTATCGAGGAAGGCAAATTCGGCTGGGACAAAACCTGTGAGCTGGGAGAAGTTCTCGCAGGCAAGCATCCCGGCAGGACAAGCGACGGACAGATTATCTATTATAAGAGCAACACTGGGGTTGGGATTCAATTTGCCGCTACCGGCGCCCTCATCTACGAAGCCTGCAAAGAACGCGGCCTGGGAAAAGAGCTTCCCTCCGAATGGTTCGGCGCCGACCTCAGCCCATGGATGGAAAAAGGATTCTTCCCTTCGCCATAAGATTAATCCGGTCTCTTCCGGCGTAGCGATCATATTTCTCCAATCCTATGGACTCGCCATTTCCCCTCGAATACTACCCCGCACCGCCCGAGAGCGTGCGGATAGAAAGATCTCCCCGAGATGCGCTGGAAGAGCTGCAAAACGCGCGGCTGCGATTGTTGATTCAGCGGGCATGGGAGCATGTGCCGTTTTATCGAGACCGGTGGGAAAAGGCCGGGGTTACTCCTGACGAAATCCGCCGCATCGAAGATTTGCGGCGGCTCCCTGTCATTAGCAGGCGCGACTTTGAGGAAAGCCTCGCTCTTCATCCGCCCTTTGGAAACTACCAGGGAGACTTCCATGCGATACGGGTCCAGGCCAGCTCGGGGACATCGGGAAGGGCCAAACCATTTTTTCAAACACAAAACGACTGGAACATCATCGCCAACTTCTGGGCGCGGCGGCTCCACGCACAGGATGTTAAACGAGGAGACATTCTTCAGGTCGTTTTTGCCTATTCTCTTTTTATAGCCGGCTTCACGGCCACCGAGGGGGCCATGCGCTTGGGAGCGCTGGTAGTTCCGGCTGGAAGCGGCGCCATCACACCAAGCGAGCGCCAGATAAGGATCCTCAGGGACTGGAAGACCCAAGTCCTGGTGGGAACACCCACCTACATTCTCCACCTGGCCGACGTAGCCCAGAAAATGGGTCTGGACACGCGCGCGGATTTCGATCTCCATACGACGATTCACACGGCCGAAGCCATGACAGAGCCCGCGCGCAGGGCCATCGAGGGCAGGTGGGGCGTGAACGCCTACGATAGTTTCGGCAGCGTGGAAACGGGCGCGCCGACCTTCGAATGCGAGTTCAAGAACGGGTATCACATCAACGAAGACGGCTACCTGTTCGAGATTCTGGATCCCGAAACCCTGTCGCCGGTTCATGAAGGACAAGAGGGATTCATCACCGTGACCAGCTTGTTTAAGGAAGCGGCTCCTGTCATCCGTTATAATCTCGAAGACATCACATCGATCATGGCCGAGCCCTGCCCGTGCGGCAGGACATTAAAAAGGCTCGCAAAGGTAAAAGGTCGCGCGAGTGAAATGCTCAAAATCCGCGGCGCGGTTTTCTATCCCACGGCAGTGGAAACCGTTCTCGACAAGATCCCCGAGTTGAGCCGGGAGTACCTCGTTGTGGTGGACCGGGTCGGCCAGCTGGACTGCGTGACGCTTCACGCCGAGTGCCGCTCGCAGGAAGCCCATAGACCTGGCCTCAAAGAGAGAATCGAAAAGGAGTTAAAGGCGACGACCGGGCTCTCGATAGAAGCGCAACTGTTTGCGCCCGGGGAATTGGCGCGGTCGTTACAGGTCAGTGAGAGAGTCAAAGCCAAGAGATTATTGGACCGAAGAGGAGAAAATCATGTTCGATGATTGCCGCGAATTCATCGACGAATTGCGTTCCATCGGCGAATTGGTGGAGATCGGGAAGGAAGTCAACTGGGATCTGGAGCTGGGTGCGATCAGCCGCTTGGCCTGCGAAAAGGACAGTCCCGCTGTCTGGTTCAAGCGGATTACCGACTACCCCGGAGGCATAACAGCCTTTGCCAATCCCATGGCGACATGGCGCCGCGTCGCGGCGGCTTTCGGCATGCCGCCGGACAGTCCGGTCGAGAAGATCTATGCCGAGTACGAAAGGCGCGAGGGCAGGCTCATCCCGCCGACCATTGTCGAAACCGCGCCTTGCAAGGAAGTCGTGCGCCGAGGCAAAGAGATCGACCTCTTCGGATTTCCCGCTCCAATGATGCACGATGGCGACGGCGGCCGTTATATCGGCACCTGGGACCTCCTGGTGTCGCGCGACCCCGACACGAATTGGGTCAACTGGGGAATGTACCGATTCATGCTTTATGATTCTCTCCATCTCACCGGCTTTCCGCGCCCGACAAGCCACCTCGGCAAGGTCTTCCAGGATCACTATGTTTCCAAGGGCAAGCCGATGCCAGTCGCGCTGGTGATCGGCGCGGACCCCATTTCACATTTTGCCGCGGCGGCCACCTACCATCTGGGAGGCGAAGAGGCCGCCCTTGCCGGCGGCCTGAGGGGCGCTCCGGTGGAGCTGGCGCGCTGCGAAACAAGCGACCTGCTCGTGCCGGCGGGATCCGAAATCGTCATCGAAGGAGAAATCTTGCCGGACTGTGTTGCTCTTGAAGGGCCGTACGGGGAGTATCCCGGTTACCGCACTGGCGAGATGGGAAACGGCATTCTCTTTCGGGCCACGGCCGTAACGCATAGAGAGAACCCGATCCTTACGGTGGACGCCACAGGATACCGCGATGATAGTTC
>JBFJTQ010000465.1:0-3708 GCA_041625275.1 Binatia bacterium
GATGGAGCGCAGCACGAGTCCGAGATCCGTGGTCATGAGCCGGCGCAAAAAGAAAGTGGCGCCGATAAGAAAGATCAATATCAGATATTGCTCCACCCAAACATTGGGGAATGAGTCCACTCCGACGAGGCCATCGGTACCGCCGACGATGGCGGTTGCTTCGATAATGCGCGCGATGAGCAGCGGATAGACGAGCGTCGTCATGGCAAAGTATATGCCGCGGAGCGGCAGGCATGGCGCCAGAAGCGTGGTGCAGACCGAGGCGCCCAGGACGGTCGCGAGCAGCAGCGTCAGGAGGGGAGGCAAGCCGAATTGCAGATTGAGAAGACCAGCGAAATAAGCGCCCATCCCGAAGAACAAAGCCTGGCCGAGCGAGACCATGCCGGTCGAGAGCGCGATGAAGTCCCAGCTCAGGGCCAGCAAGGCGTAGATCGCGGTGATGATCAACACGCGGTCGAAGTAAGGGCTGGGCGATATCGCTGGAAGCAAAACCACAATCAAGGCCGGGAGAATCCTCGGCGCAGCTACATAAAGCATATTTCGGATCGAACTCAGCGCGTAGATGTCTTCGCAGAGCACCTTGATCGGCCTGTCGATTCTCTCGAGCCGCCGGGACATGGCCTATACCCGCTCCTCCAGCTCTTTTTGTTTGCCGAAAAGACCCGAGGGTTTCAGGATCAATGTGATAAGAATAGCAAACAGGGCGACAATCATCTGATAGTGCGGTCCGAGGTAAGCTACGGTAAATATCTGCGCATAGCCGATGAGCAGGCTCGCCACTATGACGCCGGCCGGGCTCTCAAGTCCGCCAAGGATACACACCGCGATGGCGGAAACGAGAATATGGGCGCCCGACTCTGTGGCAATAAAACTCAGAGGGAGGAGCACGACGGCCGCCAGACCAACCAGGGCAGCACCGAAGGCTAGGCTGAGTGTCGCCATCCGGTCGGAATCAATGCCCGACATCATGGCGGCCTGTTCATCCTGGGCCATGGCGCGAAAGGCAAGGCCGATGCGCGTGTGGTGCGTCAGAAGCCAGAGAACAAAAACCAGCACCCCTCCAATGACAACCAGGGCGACGCGCTGCCTATCCACGGGAACACCGAAAAGTATCACGCTGCCGCGAAACAATGGCGGAAGCGTGTAGTGGGACCCGAAAAAGCCGAAGTAGCGTAGCGTTTCGAGCACGGCGGTGCCGAGAGCGAAAGTCACGATGATTTCCAAAAGCGGCATACCGCGCACGCGGATGAGCGCGAAACGATAGATCAACACGCCGATAACCCCGGTCGCAATAATCGCCAGGGCCAGGGCGCCGTAATAGTTCATCTGGAGGCGGTTAAGAAAGACCCAGGCCGCAAAACCCGCCAGGACATAAAGCGCGCCGTGGGCAAAGTTGGCGACTCGGCTGATCCCATAGGTCAGGGAAAAACCAAGCGCCGTCAGAGCCAGAATAACGCTGTTGATCAGCCCGTACAGCAATAGGGACGGCAGCATGCCATCACTTCGCCGGGCTCAGCGTCGGTGGAATTCGGATCTTCCCCATGGCGATCGGCGCGGGCCAAATAACGACGCGTTTTTGATCCTGCCACTGGAACCAAGTGCCGACCGCTCCCTCTTTTGGGTCGTAGCTTGGGATCACCTGGTGGCTCTTGGGATCAAAAGCGATTTTGCCGTAGACGCCGACCATATCCGTCTTTTCCAATGCTGCCACCAGCCGATCTGAATCTAAAGACCCCGCGCGCTTGATGGCGTCGGCCAACACATAGACGGCGGTGTAGCTGCTGGAAGTTCCATACCCTTCGGGCTCGACCAGCCAGCGCTTTTTGTACGCGTCATAAAATTTCATCGTCAACGGCGTCGCGTTGGACGGGGCGTTTCCCGCATTGGCCGGGGAAGCGACCCAGTAGGCTACGGCTCCGTCCGTGTTTGCCCAACCTCCCGGCTGCTCCACGGCGCTGGAGATTCCCGCAATGGGGAGGGCGGGAATCTTCAAATCTCTCCACTGCTTCACGAGAATGGCGATCTCCGGATGATCCATCCATACAAAGAGAATCTGGGCTTTCTGGTCTCTTGCCTTGAGCAACCCGGTCGAGTAATCCAGAGCGCCCGTAGGATAAACCTCCGTTCCCAACACCTTCCACCCCTTCGACGCGAGCGACTTGCCCACGATGTCGCCGATCGCCCGGGCGTGAGCGACATCTTGCACCATAATGAAAATCTGGTCGAACCCAAATTCCTGCTTCAGGCTCTCAAACAGATCGACCGCTTCTTTTGAGAGCTGCACGGCCTCGCTCGTGATCCTGAAGAGATATTTGTACTTGCTATAGTTCTCCGCGACCCTTCGGTGGTAGGCCGGAGTTAATGAACCGGTGGTCAAAATCGAGACCTTTTTGTGCTTGGCGATAAGATCCATGGCCGCCAACGCCGCCTCTGAGCGGACTGGCCCGCCCATGAGAACGTCTGCTTTCTTTTCGAGGATCAATTTTTCAACGACCAACAGCGCCTCGGAAAGCGGCACGCCGGGCTCAAGATCCCTCGTGTCGAGCACTTCAAGCGAAAAAGGCCTGCGGGTTTTTCCCACCTGCACGCCCCCCTTGGCGTTGATTTCTTCGACGGCCAGAAGCATTGCTCTTTGAGCATCCCAACCGTAGAGATACTGCGTGGAGAGGGGAGCCCCGATCACAATGGGTTGACCCTTCTGCTGCGCCATGCTGCTCGCGCCCGGGAAGAAACCAAATCCAACAACCACCAGCACCATCATTGGCGAGAACCAGAGTGATTTTGTCTTCATCTTCAGGGTCTCCTTTCCGATGCAGGAACTTATCTTAATTTACATTCAGCGTGTCAAGCGATATTAATACCTCGGGTGAGAAGCGGAAAATGAGTAAATGAAGTTTTGGTATTTTGCAGCATTTGTACCATACGATTACGGCGACGCCGCGCTTTTGCACGGGATTCGTTACTCCCCGGCGCTTGACCGCTTATTGGTCCTCGTCGATTTTAAACAGGTGCTTGTCGCGTGAGCGATCAACTGACCGGTCTCGTCGAGAACATCGCACTGCGTAAGTGCCATTGTTGGACCCTGAGTCACGACTTGGCCTCTGGCGTGCAGTCGGGCGTTGCGAACGAGTTTGACGAAATTTATTTTTAGCTCCACCGTGGTAAAGGTTTCGCCGGGTCCAAGGGTGCTCGCGTAAGCGGTCGCCATGGCGGCATCCGCAATCGTGCACAGCATCCCTCCCTGTAGTATGCCAAAAGTGTTCGTGTGCTGCCTGGTCGCCTTGAACTCTACAACAGCCTGACCGTTTTCGGCTGACTTCACTTCAAAACCGATCAGGGAGGCAACCGGCGGCATTTTTGCTCTTCGCGCCGTGGGCGGCGTTGGATTCATAGCATCATTTTTCATAGGGCTTGGTTCTTTTCAGGAAAAGCATCTCACTGGCGCCAAAGGATCTGCCGTCGAATTTCACAATCCTCAGGCAAAAACCTTCCAACTATGGTCAAACTTACGTGAGTCCGCCCGAGAGATC
This sequence comes from Binatia bacterium, assembly GCA_041625275.1. Taxonomy (GTDB): domain Bacteria; phylum Desulfobacterota; class Binatia; order UBA9968; family UBA9968; genus JBFJNS01. The sequence goes on from JBFJTQ010000465.1 coordinate 3,531, forward strand.
AACAATAAAGGCAGCGGCCAGAGCGTCAGCTTCCACAGTTTGGGCAGTGCGCCCTCCGTTTTGCCGCTCGGATCAAACAAACACAAATAAGTTGCCGACAACAGATTTGACCTCAACAAAAGATTTTCCCGCTATAAGTGTGATATAATTTGTTGATGGGCGGAATCGGGAACAATGA
>JBFJTQ010000466.1:0-3701 GCA_041625275.1 Binatia bacterium
CAACTGGCCCAACTGATGGCCGCAGGTGAGTTTGGCATTTCGGTTAATTACGCCCATCGTGTCGAAGCCATGGCAAAAAAGGGCGCTCCGATTGACTGGGTGCGCACGACAAAGCCAATTATCGTCAATATCTCCAAAGTGGGGCTTTCCGCCTCCCCGCCGAATTCGAACGCGGCCCGCCTGTTGATCGATTTTCTGATTTCCAAAGATGGTCAAACCGAAGTATTCAAGAACGGCAGCACCCCGGCGTATCCGGGAATACTGCCCAAAGACCATCCCTTGGCGTCCCCGGATCTTGTCGTCCATGCCGTTTCGTCAAAGATTACGTCGGATATCAACCGTTATGCAAAAAAGTTCGACGAGCTTTTCGGACCCCGGAGATGAGACAGATGGGTGCGGGCGAGGAGCATTGAAGAGAACGCTTCTGTTCCTCTTCGCCTAATGGCATGCCTTTTGAACATGCGGCTGACCTTCATTTCATCCAAGGCTTGGGTGCATCGGATTTAAGCCAACTATTGTTTGGGCAAGGAGGTACAGATGAGAGCTTACGGCTGGCGCGCGAGAATCGGGCATATCTATCCGGCGGTGGTGGCCGAGTCCTTCATGTACGAGTTTTATCGCATTGTTCCTCCAGGTGTCACCTTGGCCCAGACGAACCTGGTGATTCAGAGTTTCAACGTGACCGAGGGCCTTGAGGCGTCCATCAAGTTGTTGGATCAGGCGGCTGAGTACCTCGCGAAACGAAAAGTTGATATTATCACGATTGGCGGCTCGCCGATGTTTCGGCTCATGGGTGTGGGAAGCGACAGGATGATCATCGAGCGCTTGGAAAAACGCTTTGGGGTGCCGGTGAGCACGAACCAGACAGCGGCCGTTGAAGCCTTCGAGCACTTTGGGGTCAAAAAAATCGCCGTATCCTCACCTTACCCCGACTATCAAAACGAGAAGGTCAGAAGCTTTCTTGAGGGCTCAGGATTTGAAGTCGTCAACATCAAAGGCGCTCAGGCGGAAATCGAATTCATCCACGAATTGTCTCTTGAGACCTCCTATCACCAGGCGAGGAAGGTGTTCTTCGAGGCGCCGCAGGCAGAGGCCATTTATATCCCTTGCGCCCACTTCGCGGTTCCTTACCTGCAGGATCTCGAAAACGACCTTCGGATCCCGGTGGTGAGCAGCCTGACCGCCTTTATCTGGCACTCCTTCAAGCTGTTAAAAATCCGGGCCGACATTGCGGGCCACGGACGATTGCTCGCGTCATTGAATCAGTAAAGCGCTTGAAAGGGGAAAGCAGTGCTCGAATCGTCGGAGTCACCCGAGCCCGAAAAACGAGCGGCCGAATTTCTGAATGACCTTTTTCCTTAGCTCCGGGCTTGACTCTGCAACCTCGGGAAAGTCCTTCATCCACTCATAGGGCCTGCAGGCGTCGACCACGGCGCGGGAATTCATCAGCGCTTTTGAGCCGGGCGGGATCATCGGGTCGAGTGCGCTCGACCAGGACCGCCTCGTAATGTCAATGTCGGTTTCCGGATCACAGCGAGTGGACAAGGCCCAGATGACATCCTGAATGCGGGTGGGGTCGATGTCATCATCAACAACGATCGTGAAGCGGTTTTGATATCCTCCCGAAAAACACTGTGACGCCAGCATGCCCGCTTGCTTAGCGTGCCCCGGGTATCTCTGTTTGATAGCCACCACGGTGAACTGCCTCGGTCCGGGTTCATGCGACCAGACACCTCTCACGTCAGGCACGCCGGCTTTCTCGAGTTCTTCCCAGACATGCGCGGAACGAGTAATCGCCCGTAAAAGCGTCGTTGGGTGCGGGGGACGCGCCGGGTTGGCACCGGACAGGATCGGATCCTTGCGGTGCAGGACCCGGTGCACGCGCATGAATGGTTCCTGGCGTCTCGCGCTGGCATAATAGCCAGGCCATTCACCAAACGGACCCTCTTCCTTATACTCACCAGGTCTCATCTCACCTTCCAGCACGATTTCAGCGTCGGCCGGATAAGGCAGTCCCGTAATATCGCTACGGACGACTCTTACCGGTTCCCCGGCAAGCCCTCCGGCAAAATCAAATTCACTCACCTGCGCAGCAACCGGACAACAGGCGGCGAACCAAATCAAAGGATCGCTGCCGAGCGCCACGTTGACCGGTAGGGAGCGGCCTCGTTCAAAGTATTTCTGCCTGTGAATATTGCCGTGTTTACCGGGGCCGATGTAGATCCCCGCGGTGTTGTGGTCGTGCAGCATCATGCGGTAGGCGCCGGCATTGACCCAATTCGTGTCGGGGTCCCTGGTGATGACCAGGTGGCCCGTGCCAAGGTAGCGCCCGCCGTCTTTTTCATGGAGAAAGGGCGCGGGAAAAGCCATGAGGTTGACTTGATCTCCTTGCTGGACATTTTCATGAACTTCACCGCTTTTGACCTCCTGCATGGGGATGGGTCGGCAGTGCTTTATTTTTTCATGGTAAACGCGCACGAACTCCAGGATATGATCGAATTCCTGGGTCATGCCGAGGGTCAAGGCGATTCGTTTGGGCGACGCGAAGTGGCCGAAGAGCGCTCGAAATCCTTCCGCGTGGTCCTTGATCTTGTCGAAGAGAATCGCAGGCGGGTAGGGCGGGTGCTCGCGGTAAAGTACATCCACCACGGCGCCCATCTCGAGGTTCCAGTCGACGCCATCAAGGCTTTTCAGTTCGCCCATGCGGTCGACCTTCACAAGCCAATCCCGAAGACCGTTGTAAATCATGTCTCCCCCTTTGGCCGAAATTAGCGCTTCAACTCATAGCTCATTCCGGCTCGCGAGCCAACCGTCGCAATTAAGTCACCCATCGGCCTAAAGGCCAATCAGGCATAGATTCTTCCAACGGAGAAAGGGTTCTTAAAGTCGGGGTCGTTAAGAGTGCAGTCCGCCGTCTTAGTTTGAGAACCGTGCAGGGATAGGGATTTCGTCCTAAATGCACCCCTGGCGGGCATATGCGATGGGTGTGGATATGTACCCTGGCGGCGCGGAGTGCGGTTCGACGTGTCTTGGAAGATCGAGCGAAGGTGCTATAGTGAGGTGTAAAAATTCAAATTGGAGTGGGAGCAGAGATGAAATTTGCGCAATTGTTCAAGGCCAGGTTTTTTTTGGCTGCGGCATTGGCGGCTTGGGTCGGAGCCGGCTTTTCAGTGCGGCCGGTTCTGGCGGCATCGGCGATCACCGTGTACAAGACCCCGACGTGAGGTTGCTGCGTAGGGTGGGTGGTTCACCTGCAAGAAAAAGGGTTCGGGATCAAAAGCAACGACGTTTCGGATTACCAGCTTGAGGCCATCAAGGATAAGTACGGTGTGCCGAAAAATCTTCGCACGTGTCACACAGGCATTGTGGATGGCTACGTGATCGAAGGCCATGTGCCAGCGGATGTAATTTTGCGCATGTTAAAGGACAAGCCCAATATCGCCGGGATTGGAGTGCCTGGAATGCCCATCGGGTCGCCTGGAATGCCTGGCCCCAATCCTCAGGCGTACGACGTTTACTCCTTCGATAAGAAAGGCCAGCTGAAATTATACCAGCACGTCGGGCTCGGAGGCCGCTGACCGATTTCGAACGATCTAACAGCGGTCGTGAGTCGGGAGCTTGTGGCTAGTGCAGTGTCCCCAAGGCTTCTTTACATTTGGATGCTCCACAGAGGCAGGCCTTCTGCCCGTGGTCAATAGGCC
>JBFJTQ010000467.1:0-3697 GCA_041625275.1 Binatia bacterium
CGGGCATCTGGACCGTGGCCAGCAAGGCGTCCAAGCCCTTGAGACTCGAAGAGTCGATGGGTACGCCGATAACGGGCAAGGTCGTATTGGCGGCAATCGCTCCTGCGAGGTGGGCGGCAGCGCCCGCTCCGGCGATGATGACTTCGAGGCCGCGTTGCTCGGCGCTAGCCGCATACTTTCCGGCGATCTCCGGCGTTCGGTGAGCTGACATGATTCGGGTCTCATAGGCGATGCCGAAATAGTCAAGCCGTTTTTCGGCCTCGCGCATGACTTCCAAATCTGAATCGCTCCCCATCAGGATCGCCACTTTTGCCTCTGGTGTCGCACTTTTTGTCAAAGCGAGTCTCCTCTTGCTATCAATTGGTTAATGCTTTATGGCCGATGTCAGTGCGGAAATGCAGTCCGTCCCACGATATGAGCTTCACGGCGTTATAAACCTCCGCCACTGCGTCAGCGATATTGCGCCCGCGGGCCGTGACTCCGAGCACGCGACCTCCGGCAGTTATCCAGCGACCGTTTTCTTTCGCCGTGCCGGCGTGAAACACGAAGCCCCGCTGCCAATCGTGCAGCTCATCCAGCCCGCGAATTTCTTTGCCCTTGGTATACGAGCCTGGATAGCCTCCGGCGCATAAAACCACACAGACGGCTGCATCATCGTGCCACTCCGGCGCGACCCTTGCAAGTTTTCCATCGATGGTGGCTTCCAGCAGAGGTACCAGGTCGCTCTTAAGTCGCATCATAATCGGCTGGCATTCGGGATCACCAAATCGCGCGTTGAACTCCAGGACTTTAGGCCCATCTCGGGTTATCATCAGGCCGACGTAAATCACACCGCGATAGCGAATGCCACGTTTCTTCAGACCTGCAAGCAACGGGCGTAGAATCTCGGCTAGGATTCGCTCATGAACTGCCGGCGTCACAACGGGCGCGGGCGAATAGGCACCCATGCCGCCCGTGTTCGGCCCCTGGTCGTGATCAAAGACCCGCTTGTGATCCTGAGAGGATGCCAACGGGAGAATCTGTTCGCCATCGGTCAAAATCATGAAGGAGGCTTCCTCGCCGTCGAGGAATTCTTCAATGACGATTTTTTCTCCGGCCTGACCGAAAGCTTTGCGAATTAGAATTTCATCAACCGCCCCCTCGGTTTCTTCGCGGGTCTCGCATATAAGCACACCTTTGCCTGCGGCAAGACCGTCGGCTTTGACAACGTGAGGGGGTGGGTGTTCGGCAATATACTTCTTAGCGGCTGCGACGTTCGTAAAGGTTCCAAACGCTGCGGTGGGAATGTGGTTCTCGTAAAGGATTTCCTTGGCGAATGCCTTACTTCCTTCCAGTCGAGCGGCGGCCTTATTGGGGCCGAAGACTCGAAGTCCTCTTTGCTCGAACAGATCGGCGATGCCGAGGGTAAGCGACAATTCCGGGCCGACGACGGTGAGGTCTACTTTTTCCGCGGCGCAGAAGTCGGCGAGCTTTTCTATTTGTTCCGGACTCACGCTGACACACTGCGCCAGCTCGCCGATGCCGGCGCTGCCCGGAGCGCAGAAGATTTTCTCAACTAGCGGGCTCTGGCTGATTTTCCACACCAGGGCGTGCTCGCGTCCTCCGCTGCCGATGACGAGAATCTTCATGAAATTGTAATCAGCCATCAGCTTTCAGCAGGCAGAAAAATGAAGGGGTAGCTGAGAGCTGGCGGCTGAATGCTGATCGCCCTAATGCCTGAAATGCCTCATGCCGGTGAAAATCATCGCCATGCCGTGCTCATTGGCTGCGCCGATGACTTCTTCATCCTTGATCGAGCCTCCCGGCTGAATGACCGCCTTGGCGCCCGCCTTGGCTGCTTCGTCAACGCCGTCACGGAATGGATAGAAGGCGTCGGAAGCGACCACCGATCCACGGAGGTCCAATCCATGGGTTCCGGCGCGCATGACGGCGATCTTCGCCGAGTCCACCCGGCTCATCTGTCCCGCGCCAACGCCGAGAACGCGATCTTCAGACGCAAAAACAATGGTGTTGGATTTCACGTGCCGGCAAACGCGCCATGCGAAGTCCAGGGCTCGGTATTCTTCGTCAGTAGGTTTTCGCTGTGTCACTACTTTACAAGCGCGGACATCAATGGCCCCTGCGTCCCAATCTTGTAGCAAAATGCCGCCCCTAACCCGGCGCAAATCGCAACCCCCACTCTGGGGCTGGCTCATGTCAAGTTCGAGCAGACGGATATTGAGAAGGCGCTTGGCGGAGGAGAGCACGGTCTTCGCTTCCGGGGTAAAACTCGGCGCGATGATGATTTCGAGAAAAATCTCCTTTAGCTCTTTTGCCGTTTCTTCGTCCACGGGACGATTGAAGGCAATGACGCCGCCAAAAATGGAGACGGGATCGCAGGATTTGGCCTTGCGAAATGCATCTGCAAGCGATTTCTGTGACAAGGCGACGCCGCATGGATTGGTGTGTTTGATGGCGACGGCGGCGATCTCGGAAAATTCCAAAACGGTGCTCAAGGCCGCGTCAGCATCCAAGATGTTGTTGAATGAGAGTTCTTTGCCCTGAATCTGCTTGGCCTGAGCAATCGACGGGCCCATCTCTCCCTGCGTGCCATAGAAGGCCGCTCTCTGGTGCGGGTTTTCGCCGTAACGCATGTCTTGAATCTTGGCGAATTGGAAATTGACTGTTTGGCCCCAGGCCATCGGCTTCTTGTTGCCGTCAAACGCGGCAAAATAGTTTGAGATCGCGCCGTCGTAACGCGCTGTGTGCTGAAAGGCTTTGCAGAAGAGACGAAAGTGAGTTTCAGGCGAAAGCGCGCAGCCGTTTTCCTTCAGCTCGGCAAGGATCGAGTCGTAATCGTCCGGATCGACGACGACACCCACATGCGTGTGGTTTTTTGCCGCAGCGCGTACCATGCTGGGTCCGCCGATGTCGATGTTCTCCACGATCTCCTCGAACGAAGCTCCCCGGGCGACCGTGGCCTCGAAGGGATAGAGATTCACGACCACCAGATCGATCGGGACAATGCCGTGGGCCCCGATCTGCTTCAGATGTTCCGGATTTTCCCGTAAAGCCAAAATGCCCCCATGAATCTTGGGGTGGAGGGTTTTAACGCGCCCATCGAGCATCTCGGGGAAACCCGTCAGTTCCGCGACATCTTTCACGGGGATTTTGTTATCGCGCAAGAGCGTCGCTGTGCCACCCGTCGAAACGATTTCAATGCCAAGAGCTGCGAGGGCGCGAGAAAATTCCACGATCCCTTTTTTGTCCGATACGCTAAGGAGGGCTCTTTGAATCCTGCCCACGGTTATGATTCCTCCTTTGATGAATTACGAGTGAATACGGGGAACTCGAGCGCCGATGGACGTGAGAACCTCATAGGATATCGTCTGCGACCAAGCGGCCATCTCATCGGCGGAAATTTCTGCCTGACCTTGGCGGCCAAGAAGGACCACTTCATCTCCCGCGCGTACTCCCCGTATATCGGTAACATCAATCATAGTCAAATCCATGCAGACCGTGCCGACGACGGGTGCTCGTTGCCCTCTCACTAGCACTTCTCCTCGATTCGAAAGCAGCCGTTGGTAACCGTCGGCGTAACCGACCGGCAACGTCGCGATACGGCTGTCTCGACGCGTAACGAAGGTTTGCCCATAGCTGATGCTTGAGCCGGGTGGCAAAGTCTTGAGCTGAAGAATTCGCGTTGTCCAAGACAACA
>JBFJTQ010000468.1:0-3693 GCA_041625275.1 Binatia bacterium
CACAGGAACGAGGGCTTTGGGAATCCGATCTGTCAAAGGGCGTAGGCGTATTCCCTGGCCGGCTGCCAGCACCATCGCTTTCATCGCATTTCCTCGTAGTGTTCTGCGAGCAAGGGTATGATTCTTTCTAGTTGCGGGAGTCGCGCGAGGTTTTTTTTCAGCCGGCGCGCCGTCGGCGGGATGAATTTCACATAACCTGGTTTTCCCTTGACGAGGTCGAGGTAGTAAAAGCGGCCGATGACTTTGAAATCTCTCTGGATGGCTGAGAGCAGGTAAACCTCCATGAATTCGTCTGTGCTGACTGAATCCCGCGTCATCTCGGCCCGGCGAACCAGGTAGTAGCGGATGAGTTCCGCTTCGAGATTCGGGGTAATCACACGATCGGTTTCGCGATCATTCAGAAGCGAGGCAAGGTCATACTGCGCTGGCGCCAGCAGGGCGTCTTGAAAGTCGATAACCACCACCGATCCCTCATGGATCATGAGGTTCCAGCTATGGTAGTCGCGGTGGTTCAGACATGGAGGCTGGCGGTCCAGGACACGGGCTACGTCCATGAACGCGCTTCTTAACGCTGTAATTGTTTCCGGGCGCGCCTGGGTTGCCGGGCGTTTCTGCAGACCGTATTCGAGGAAATGATCAAATTCCCACATGTATAGCCGGGCATCGAAGCGCTGCTGAAAAGCGATACAACGGTTGTCATGTCCCTGAGTGCCGCGGATCTGTAGTAAGAGAAGCTCCTCGGTTGCCTTCTGATACCAGGTTCTGACTTCAGCTTCAGTTAAGCCCTGGATGTGGTCCCAAAGCGTAGTGTCGCCCACATCTTCGAGCAGAAGAATGCCTTCTTTTTCCCACTGACCGTAAAGTCTCGGCACCTTGACGCCAATACGACTCAGGAATCGGTGCAGATTGAGGAAAGGCAGCTCGTCGGGCGGGGTCTTGAATATGGCCAATTCCTCGCTGGAAAGGGGCAAGGAACTCCCTTCCGATGGCAGTTCCATGACGATCACCGATTTCGGCGCAGCAGGGCCGTTTAGACAGACGCGATAGTAACGCCGACTCGAGGCGTCGCCGGCCAGCGCTAGATGCGCGCCTAGCGTCGTATCCTCGCCGAACACCGCGTGGATTTTGGCGCTGATTAGCTGAGAGAATCCGCCGACCACCTGTTATCCCAGATCGCTTTCGGGTGCGCCGCGCAGCCTGAAACCAGTCCATTGCCCCGGGACATCTCGCCGACCGGATCTTTTCCCGCATGGGTCTATGGCCCGTGGTTGCAATGCCCCCGCGGCTTGGCCCGCCGAAAAAGAAGCCGGCGCAACAGGCTCAACCCTCTGGATCATTTGCGGCTCCCGTCGCGAAACGGCAATGGGCTGTTGCGAGCCTTGCGTCGCATGGTGAGAAAAACCGGCACCACCGGTTCTCTATACCTCTCAGGTACCACCGAACCCTATGGTGACCTTGCCGGCTTCAACGATGACGGGTATATGGCGCCGGCCGTTTGAATACTGGAGCATCCGCTCGAAGCCCTGCTTGTCCGCGAGGACGTTGATGTATTCAAAGGCAACTTTACGGCGGATAAAATCCTCACGGGCCGCCGACGTATAGGGTCAAAGATCTTGACCAAATATAAGGATATTTTCTTGCTTCATGGACTGGCGATTGCGACTAGTGACACATTCCCCGCACCTCACGAGCGAAAAACTCGCGCGACACCCCTACCTTAGCCGAGGCGTGGCAAAATTCAAGCCAGCGACCCCCGCCCCTCGCTTTCGCCGCGGAGGCGATTCGAAACACTTTTTCCCGGAGTTGCCGTCCCTTGGGGAGCCCTTGCCGGCGGAAGGAATGACCGGTAGTCAACGCCGAATGCGGATTGTGATAACCTAGCTCCATGTCGGGACTCCTCTACATCGTGGCAACGCCCATTGGCAATCTCGAGGATATTTCCCTGAGAGCTCTTCGTATCCTCAAAGAGGTAGATCTCATCGCAGCCGAGGACACACGACACACACAGATTCTGTTGGCTCGCCACGGCATTCGCACGCCTTTGACGAGCTATCATGAACACAACGAGGAAACGAAGACGCCGCATCTGGTGGGGCTTCTGAAGGATGGGAAAACCATCGCCTTGGTATCGGACGCCGGCACGCCGACCCTTTCCGACCCCGGGCACAAGCTTGTGGTCGATGCGATCCAAGCGGGCATTCGAGTGACGCCGATTCCCGGCGCATCGGCCCTCACGGCGGCGCTTAGCGCCAGCGGGGTGCCCGTGGATCGTTTCGTATTCGAAGGATTCCTGCCAGCTAAAGCTCAGCAGCGCAGGACGAGGCTTCGCGCGCTTCGCGAGGAAACTCGCTCGGTGATCTTATACGAGGCTCCGCATCGGTTAAAGGACTCGCTTAAGGACATGCGCGAGATCCTGGGCGACCGCGATGTCGTGTTGGCGCGGGAGATTACAAAAATCCATGAAGAATTCTTGCGCGGGCGGCTGAGTGAGGTGACAGAAAGAATTTCCCAACGGGACATCCGGGGGGAGTTGACAATCATCGTTAGGGGCTCGACAAGCGATTTTTCCATCTCCGAAAGCGCCCTCGAAGCGGAGATCGTCAGGCTCAAAGGCAACGGTCTGCGTCTAAAGGAGATCGCTGAAGTCTTGGGAGAAAAGTATAACTACTCCAAGAAAGCCATCTATCGATTAGCCTTGGCGCACGGCGACAAAACTACGCCTTGACTTTGTACTCGTCGAGTTTCCGATACAGGGTGGTCCGGTCCACGCCGAGAATCTTGGCGGCTTCCGTCTTGTTCCCGTTGGTACTTTCCATGACGCGCGCGATATACTCGCGCTCCAGATCCCGCAGGGTGTACCCCTTCGAGACCGCCCATTCGAGGGGCAACGCGCTGTCGTGGGGGGCGCGTAATGAAGGCGGGAGATCTTTAACGCCGATGGTTGAGTCTCTCCCCAGAAGCATGGCCCGCTCGATGGTGTGCTCGAGTTCACGGACATTCCCCGGCCACCGATGATTCATGATCGTGGCAAGCGCACCCGGCTCTTGAGACCCTCTCTTTCCGCCGTGCTTTTCACGTCTGCAAAACTCTCTTTCCTTCACCGCAAGATACCGAAGCGCTCGAACTCGCCTTTATAGGACTCGTAGTCCGGGGTGACCTTATAGACCATCGCGCCCGGAGGTCCCTGGTGGCACCAGGCGATGAGTTCTTCAATGTTAGGGGGTAGCCCCTCGGCCACGACTTCAACAGATCCGTCAGGGCAGTTCATCACCCAACCCGTCAGACCTAAGCGCCTGGCCTCCTGCACCGTCGAGGCTCGAAAATAGACTCCTTGCACTCTTCCTTCAATCCGCAGGCGCACGCGAGTATGTTCCGGTGATGTGGTCATGACCCTTCACGGCCTTCATAACTCAGGGGTGACAAGGGAGCAAGCCGTCTCGTGGCTTCTGGCAGCCCCGTCAAGTTTGACAAGGCCCACGAGACTTAGGTAGTCTTACGCCGATTTGTGAGGGTCCCTTTACCGAAGAGCGTGCCGACCGTGGGCTGTGGTTACCGAGGCCGTTTGAGGCCGTGCCCTTTGGTTAATTCGATCCCCCGTTTAATAAGCGTTTCGTGATGCAACAAGGAGGGCCAAGATGGGAGCGAAGCTATATGTTGGTAACCTCGCCTACTCCGTGACGGAAGAGAGGCTCC
>JBFJTQ010000469.1:0-3690 GCA_041625275.1 Binatia bacterium
CCAGGCCGACGCCTAAGATGGCTCTCCCGCCGCTCATGCAATCCAAAGTCGACATGCTCTTGGCAAGCTGAATCGGGTTGCGGAGCGTCAGCAGCACAACGGAAATGCCCAATTTCAATTTTACAGTGATTGCCGCCGCGTAATTCAGCAAGCTCACCGGCTCCAGGATCGCAATGTCGCTGATGATGCGCTCCTGCAACCACAAGCTGTCATAGCCGCGACTTTCCGCCTCCATGAGAAATTTGCGGATGTGATCCATGTCAACGCATCCATCGATAAACACTTGCGGTATCTCGATGCCGCAGGGCGTATGATTTTCTGCCATAATTTTGCTCACTCCCATGTACTTCGTGATTCGAAGGCCGCGGCTATTCGAAGCAAAACGGCCCAGCCCACTAAACGAGGAGACTCCTGCGTCCGGTCCGCAGTCGCGCGCACGGCGGGCATGGTTGCGCTTTTATCACCTATCGGGGAGCAATTGCCAGCGGCGGCAACCTTGACACCGAACAGCCGGAAACGATAGAAGTCATTTAAGGTTCTAGCAATCAATTACCTTTATTGGGGGGTCATCATGTCTTGGAGCAATACTCGCCGTTTGTTTGTTGCGGTTCTTGCGCTAAACATGCTTGCGGGGTCAGGGGCAGAGTCTCAAGCGCAAACCCGCGTATCCATCGGAGTGACCGAAACCATTGAGACGCACAATCCCTACGGCGACAGCGTGTCGCTTCTCTACGGCATCTGGAGCGAAGTGACGGGGCCGTTTTGTACCTACAATTACGAAACCGGCGAATTCGAAGGACGATTGGCCGAGCGTTGGAAAACGGAAAATCCGACGAATTGGCTCTTCTATCTGAACAAGAGCTACAAATTCAACGACGGCTCTCCGGTCACCGCCGACGACGTCGTTCATTCCATGAACCGCGTCATGACCGACCCTCAGAGCAAACAAAAAGCCTCCGTGGCCGGTCCCATCGTCAAGGCAGAAGCGGTCGATCCCTCCACGGTAAGATTCACGACCGACAAGCCGGCCGCGCCGCTGCTGGCATTCGTATGTGACCGCTTCATCGTGACCAGCAAAGCGGTCTTCGACAAATACGGGCGGGAAGCCGCGGACAAAGAACATATGATGGGCGGGGGACCCTATCGATTAAAGGAACTCATTCCTGGCCAGCGTCTTGTCATCGAGAAGCGGCGGGATCATCCGCAGGCGAAAAAAAATCCACGCGCCCCGGACGAGATTGTCTACAGGGTAATGCGTGAGACCGAGCAGCGCGTGACATCTCTGCTCAACAACGAAATTCAGATCGCCCAGTTTATTCCTCCGCATCTCAGACAACGGGTGGACAAGGTCCCCAACTTGCGCATCACGCCCGTTGATTCCGTCGAAATCATGTTTCTTGCGATGCAACCGAAAGCGCCCTTCGACAAGAAAGAGGTGCGCCAGGCGGTGTGCCACGCCATCAATCGCGACCAAATCATCAGCACTCTTCTGGAAGGATTTGCCAGCCGGCTCGACGGTCCGATCGGAGCGGGACAATATGGGTACGATCCGAAACTAAAGCCAAAGTTGAATTATGATCCGGAAAAATCGAAAAAACTCTTGGCTCAGGCAGGTCACCCCAATGGCATCGATGTCGAACTGCAAACGCCGGTGGGACGCTACACCCTGGATAAGCAGCTCACGGAAGCCATGGCGCCGATGCTCAGTGCGGCAGGAATTCGCACCAAGCTCCTTACTCCTGAATGGCCGACGCTGTGGGCCAATGTACAGAAGGGTAATGTTCCCTTTTACTACATGGGCAGGGGCTCCGTTCAGGATCCTAGCGCAGCCCTGCACCAGTATTTCAGAACCGGCGTAACGCCCAGGATCGGTTTCTCCAATCCTCAACTGGACGACCTTCTGGACAAAGAGCAGGCCGAATTCGATCCCAAGAAGCGCAAGCAGTATCTTTCCCAGGCCATGAGCATTATCACCGAGGAGGCTCCCGCCTGTTTCATGTGGCGCCACAAATTGCTGTGGGGGTTGAACAACCGCATCGATTACAAGCCCCTGCCCGACGGCCGGATTTTCGGCATGGATATTAAGGTGAAGAAGTAAGGCCCAACAGCGCGGAGATCGGATTTCAAAATTTCTCCAAATCGGGAGCGCCACGATGAGAGGGGAAAAGTTCGTCGATGTCGACGGTGTTAGAACCAGATACTTCGACAAAGGCGACGGTCCAACTTTGGTCCTTTTCCACGGCGGCAACTTCGGCTCCCACGACGCCGCCGATAGCGCTGATGACTGGGCACTGAACTTCGACGGGTTAGCCAAGTGGTTCCGCGTCATCGCACTGGACAAGATCGGCCAGGGGTACACCGACAATCCAAGGAGTGACGAAGACTACACGATGGCGGCCGTGGCGCAGCACGCCCACGGATTCCTTAAAGCGCTAGATTTACACGGCGTGCATCCGGTCGGTCATTCGCGGGGCGCCTACCTCGTGGCGCGCTTGTGTCTGGAGCATCCCGAGCTATTCAGATCGTGCATCCTCGTCGACACGAATACCCTTGCTCCTGGCATCAGCAAGAACGAGACTGTCATGGCGAATCCGCCGCAACCGCGGCTGAGCAGGGAAAGCCAGCGGTGGATTTTTCAAAAGTATTCGTTTGCCTTTGAACATATCACCGACGAGTGGCTGGACGCCGTGACGGCCATCGCCGCGCTCCCCAAATACCAGGAAGCGGTAGGCAAAATGGAGGGCCTCGGATTTCGCACGACCCGTTTTCTGCCTCATTTGGCGAGGCAAAAGGATGAAACGCTCGGTTGGATTCGGGATCGAGGGTTTGCCATGCCGACGCTGCTCGTCTGGGGTTTCAACGATCCCACTGCAACCATCGATCAGGGATACGCTCTGTTTGATCTGATCGCACGCAGCACTCCGGACTCTCGGATGCAAATTTTTAATCGCGCAGGGCACTTCACCTACCGCGAACATCCCGCGGAATTCAACGATTTGCTTCGGATGTTTGTTCAGCGTATCGTTTGACTGGCCACCGCAGCATGAACAAGGGTGGCGTCGCGGGCCGGAGATCGAACTGAGATGTCGAGATATCTCCTTAAGAGGCTTGCGGGAACGGTGCCGGTGATCATCCTGATCAGCCTGCTGGTGTTCTCGCTGATTCACGCCGCACCCGGGGACCCGACCCTGATGCTCCTTGGGGAAGAAGCGACGGCCGAGGACGTTGCCAAAGCCAAAGAACGATGGGGACTCGATCAACCCCTGTACATCCAGTACTTGAAATTTCTTTCGTCCGTGATGAGAGGCGAGTTCGGAAAGTCGTTCAAGTTCGGCGAGCCGGTAACGAACGTCATCAAGCAACGCCTTCCCGCCACGCTCGAACTCGCCCTTTTCTCGATCGTCATCGCGATTCTTTTGGCCATTCCGCTGGGAGTCTGGGCGGGAGCCAAGCCCAATTCTTGGATAGACAATCTGGGAACGACCTTTGGGCTATTTGGAATCAGTATGCCGAGCTTCTGGTTGGCGATCATGTTGATTCTCCTGCTCGCAGGCGTTCTCAATGTCTTACCCACCTCGGGCCGCAGCACTTACGGTGTGGCCGGCCCCGAGATTACGGGCTTTTATCTCGTCGACAGTCTCATCCAAAAAAACTGGAATGCCGTGCGCGATGCGCTGAGCCACATTTTCA
>JBFJTQ010000470.1:0-3689 GCA_041625275.1 Binatia bacterium
CGTCGCCCAGGGGGCGAATCATGACACCGTGTTTGCGCGCCTCCAGGATCACCTTGTAGCCCATTCTTATTTCAGGAAGATAGCTTCTCCGGCTGGTTTTGTCTTGCGCCAACTCGATGCCCACCATAAACCCCCACTGGCGGACATCGCTCACATGGGGCAGCGGGAGGAAATCGTCCGCCAGGCGTTTTTCGAGATACGCAACCTTCGGTTGCATAGAGGCGACAATGTCTTCTCTGGCGAACAACTCCAAGTTGGCGATGGCTGCGGCGCAACCGAGGGGATTGCCGGTATAGGTGTGTCCATGGAAGAAAGTTTTGAATTCCCTGTATTCGCCGACGAAGGCGGAGAATATCTCTTCCGTCGTCAGCGTCGCGGCCAGCGGCAAATAACCGCCCGTGATCCCCTTCGCCAGGCACAGGATATCCGGTGTCACCTCCGCATGTTCGCTGGCAAACATCCTTCCCGTTCTGCCGAATCCCGTGGCGACCTCATCGAGGATGAGCAGAATCCCGCGGCTCCGGCATATTTCGCTCAACGCTTTCACATAAGCTGCTGGCTGCGACCACATGCCCGCCGCCCCCTGCATCAGGGGCTCCATGACAAGCGCCGCCAACGACTGTTTGTGGCGCGCGAGTTTTTCTTCGGCCTCAGTGAGGGCTGCGTCGAGTGCGCGAGCGTCGTCCATCCCCTGGTAGTAACGAAAGACGTGCGGCGGAGTCAGGCGCAAAACAGGGAACAGCAGGCTCTTGTGAAATCGGTGAAACGTTTCCGAGTAGCCCATACTCATCGACCCCACCGTGTCGCCGTGATAGGACTCCGCCAGCGACGCGATCTGCGTCCGCTCAGCGTCTCCCTTGAGCTGCCAGTATTGGACCGCCATCTTGAGAGCGATCTCGACCGCCGTCGCGCCGTTGTCGGAATAAAAAACCCTTTTGAGTCCGGCCGGAGCGATCTCGATCAGCCGGCGCGCCAATTCGATGCCGGGAGGATGGCTCAGCCCAAGAAACGTCGAATGAGCGATCCGACCGAGTTGTTGGCTGATCGCGTCGTCGAGTTCTTTCTTGCGGTGTCCATGGACATTGCACCAGAGCGATGAGACGCCGTCCAAGTACCTCCGCCCGTGGATGTCTACAAGGTAATGCCCCTCGCCGCCGGCAATGATGCAGGGCTCCTCGCCCATCCACTCCTGCATCTGGGTGAAGGGATGCCAGAGGTAAGTATGATCCAGCTCTTTGAGCTTCTCGTAGTTTGAAGCCATCCCTCCCTCTAGCTTTTAAACTCGCCCTGAACTTCTTTAAAGACACTTAGCGCGCGATCGAGATGCTCTTGTGTGTGTGTCGCCATCAGCGTGATGCGCAAACGGGAGGTGCCCGGCGGCACGGTAGGAGGGCGGATTCCCTGGGCGAACACGCCCTTTTGCAACAGACGCTCCGACAGGGCCATGCATTTTCCAGAATCGCCGACGATCAGAGGCAAAATCGGACTTTGACTTTTTCCCAGGGAAAAATCCAGCGCCTGCAGTCCCTCCCTGAGCATCTGGCAGTTGCGTCTAAGGACAGCGCGTCTCTCAGGTTCTCTTTCCACGATCCGGAGAGCCGCCATGGCCATAGCCATCATCGCGGGCGGAAGAGCGGTCGTATAGATCACGCTGCGGCAGCGGTTGATCAAATACTCACGCAGGGCATGGCTTCCCGTCACGTAGGCGCCGAACCCTCCGAGTGCCTTGCCCAGAGTTCCCATCTGAACTGCGATCCGGTCGCCCAATTCGAGCTTCGCCACAAGCCCGGCTCCATTGGGACCGATGACGCCGGTGGCATGGGCCTCGTCCACCATGATCATCGCACCGTACCTCTCCGCCAACTCGACCATCTCGGCCAGCGGCGGCTCGTCACCGTCCATGCTGAAGAGCGTTTCCGTTACAATCAGCTTCCTTCGCGCGAACGAGGCCTGCTGGAGCGCCTGCTCCAGGCCGTCCAGATCGCAGTGAGGATAGATGACGCTCTTCGCCCGCGAAAGACGGCAGCCGTCGATGAGACTGGCGTGATTCAAGGAATCGCTGAAAATGACATCCCCCTCCCCGACGAGAGTGGGGATCAGGCTCACATTGGCTTGAAACCCCGAATTAAAAACCAGCGCCGCCGCGGTTCCTTTGAACGCGGCGATTCTTTCCTCCAGCTCTTCATGCAGAGCCATATTCCCCGCAATCAGGCGAGACGCTCCTGCGCCGCATCCGTACCGGTCGATCGCCTCTTTGGCGGCCTCGCGCAGAGCCGGGTCGTTGGCCAGGCCAAGATAAT
Source organism: Binatia bacterium (assembly GCA_041625275.1). Classification (GTDB taxonomy): domain Bacteria; phylum Desulfobacterota; class Binatia; order UBA9968; family UBA9968; genus JBFJNS01. The sequence goes on from JBFJTQ010000470.1 coordinate 2,301, forward strand.
TATTGGAGGAAAAGTTGATGACCTTGCGACCGTCGAGCAGCAGCGTCGACCCCTGATCACTTTCCACCCGACGCAGCTTGCGATAGAGCCCCTGGCGTTTCAGCTCTATTAATTCGTTCTGAATAAACTTCTCACTCATCTCTGCCGGTTAGATTCTTACACGTATAATTTGTATTCACCGCTGAGACACAGAGATGGCAGAGAAACCCGTTTCCCTTCCTTTCGCCCCTTCTCAGGCGAAAGGAAAGAAAGAAATCCTCTGCGCCCTCCGCGCCTCTGTGGTCTATGAATTTCAAATATCTTGCTTAGATTTAATATATGGGAGGCTCGGTCGCAACTGAGCCACGGGGACGAGCCCCCCGCACGCGTGCAAGGCGAGATTGTTAGCGCTGTATAAAGCATGTCACCCGATCTACAATTTGACAAATTCGAAGCGGGTAGAGTAGCCTCTTTGAAATTTCCGCGAATCATTTCACACTTTCTGGACGAGGTTTTTGAATGAAATTTGGCATGTTCGTGATCGGGGATTACCATCCTCAGGCCGATAAGTCTTTGAACCATTACTATGACCAGATGCTGGAGCAAGTCCAATGGGCCGAGACTCTCGGCTATGAATGCTTCTGGTTTGGAGAACACCATTTTGACTTCTTTGGCGTCGTCCCGTCGCCTCCGGTCCTCATGGCCTGTGCTGCAAAGCGAACAAACAAGATTAGGCTGGGGGTTGCGGTATCTCTCCTGCCGTTTAGAAACCCGATCCTTACGGCCGAAGAGTACGCCATGGTCGATGTCCTCAGCGATGGCCGGCTGGACTTTGGCGTGGGGCGTGGAACGCCTCCTGAATTGGTCGGCTTCGGTGTCAAGGAAGATAACCGGGATATTCTTGTTGAAAGCCTCGAGGTCATCAAGCTTGCCTGGAGCAATGGAAAGGTATCTTACCAGGGCAAGTACCATCGCATCGATAATGTTTCTCTGAATGTCACCCCTATTCAGAGACCTACGCCGCCTTTGTATTTCGCCGCCTTGAGCCAGGGGTCCTATGAGGTCGCGGGCAAAAAGGGATATCCGATTCTCGGCATTCCGTACGCAAGCTGTGCGACTATTGCCGAAGTCAAGGACAAAGTGGATTACTACAAGTCCACCCTTTCTGACTCCGGGCATGACCCCGAGGCGTACGACGTCGTGCAGTGCTTTCACAGTCATGTCGCCCCTACGGAAGCCGAGGCCCAAAAGAACGCCAGGCAGGGCATGGTGCCTTACCTCAATGCGAGGCTTGCCGTGCGGCCGCGAAACTACGATGAGCTTTACCGCGAGAGGATGATCCTGGTGGGCGATCCTAAACGATGTATCGAACAGATAGAGGAGATCGGGGAGACGGGGACCAATTACATC
>JBFJTQ010000471.1:0-3680 GCA_041625275.1 Binatia bacterium
ATTCTGGATTGCCGGATCCCGGTCCCTCCTGTTTTTTACCAGAAACATTCATCCATGGCTTAGACACTAGCGGAAAAGCGAACGTAATATCAACTGGAGCGAAGTATACCGCAATCGAAGGATGGAGTAAGGAGTCATTCCGGAGCCGCAAAGAAATCTGTCCGTTTTTTCGCGTGTCGACCACGGACCAAAGTAAGCTTTTGGAACTTCAATATGGGACGCCCGGGGTTGTGCGACCATCCCTTTTGACACTCAGGGCGTTTCATCGTTGGCGCGCAGAAAACCATTCTCTCTTCAATTTTACCATTTGCATCCGTACACCGTCTCTCGGCACAGCAATGTGCCGTGTCAGGTGGCCTGGTTTGACAATGGGGAGAGCGGAAACTAAGCTTCAATCATGGAAATGTTGCCGAGAGGATTGCGCGCTTGAAGAAGTTGTTGAGAAAACTGGTTAACCTCGCCACGGCGATGCTCTTCGTGGTGGTGTTCGCGGAGTTCTGCCTGGCGGACACGGTCAAGGGAAAGGTCGCGAAGGTCGAAAAAGAGGGTCGTTTCATCACGGTGAAGCCCGATGATGGCAAGGAGATCAAGATCAAAATCAGCGGACGGACGTCGTTGGATGGAATCAGTGACCGATCGGAATTCAAGGCGGGCCAGACCGTTTCTGCGGACGTGGAAGGGGGAGAGGCCATCAAGGTCAAAGTTACGAAATAAATAGCCTTTCGGGACAGTCCCTTTGTCAGTAACAAGGGGGATGGGTGCAAAAAACCGTTCCCTTCTTTTGTTCATTATTCCGCTGCCGCATGAATTAACGCCAAATCCTGCCAATGCCGAGTCACCGCCGATGTCTATACCGCAAGCGGCAGTGTTTTGTATTGGATCAGGGCCCGTGAGTTCGATTGTGCCGCACATCGCAAAGGCGATAGCACTGGCGAGAATTTATTGCTGCTGATCCGCAGCAGGTCGCTATGGTTGTTTAAAAGTCGAGCGACATGTTATGAAAAAAGTTAGTGCTGCGTTCTAGCGGCCCTACGGAGCGTCCGGTGAACTTCGGCATCCGCACAAAATTAGTGATCCTCATGTTCTCCATCGTACTCCTGGTCGGAGTATCGATTTCGATCTATGCAATCTACCACGAGCGCACGCTGAGCCTGGGCGTCTACGCTTCCGAAAACCGCGAGATCGTAAGGCTACTTTCGGAGCTAGTGTTGGATGATCTCGATTTCAACGATGTCAGCGGGCTACGGCTGCGCTTGATGGATGCGCAAGCCCATCCGAGAATACTTTATGTTTACGCCATGAATGCCGAAGGAACCGTTCTCGCGGACGGTTCGGGACAGAGTTACATCAGGGAAACACAGCCAAAGGACCCTTTCAATCAAGACATTTTGGGCGCCGAGGATTGGATCACGAAGAAGCAAGATTGGGTGCTCAAAATCGGTGGGCCGGTGTTTCTGCCTAACAAAACGCTCGTGGACTATCTGGCCGTGGGATTCTCCATGAATCCCGCCTATGAAACCATCAGGAGCGAAACGTTAACCAACCTGGCAATAACGGCTGCCGGCTTGGGGATCGGGGCGATCCTGGTGATCATCTTGGCGACGCGGATCACGCGGCCAATTTCACAGACGGTAGACGCCGCAAAATTAATCGGCGATGGGAATTTTTCAACGCGGCTCCCCGTTGAGCGCCAAGACGAACTCGGCGCGTTAGCGGGGGCCATCAATCAGATGGCGGAGAGATTACAATCGACGACGATCTCCAAAGCCTACATGGATGATATTCTTAACTTTCTGTCAGAGCCGCTTATCGTCCTTACTCCCTCAGAGGCGATTCGCGCGGCAAACCCGGCGGCCCTGTCTCTCTTGGGCTATGAGGAAACCGAGCTCATCGAGAGACCCGTTGCGATGATATTGAAAGACGGAAGCCACTCATTGTGTGCGTTAAGTGATCTCATGGAAAAAGGGCCTCGTGACGATGTCGAGACCACATACTGGACCAAGGATAACGTTCCCGTCCCCGTGTTGTTTTCGGCTTCCGTGATGCGAGATCGGTTTGGACAGCCGGAAGGGATCGTCTGTGTAGCTCGAAACATCAAGCGGCGGAAGCAAATGGAGGAGGCGCTAAGACAGAGTGAACAGAAAGTCCGTCAGGCGCTCGAAGAGAGAGAACAGTTGAGTCGCGATTTGCATGACGGCATTCTCCAATCCATGTTTGCCGTGAGCCTTAGTCTTGAATCTTCGAGATCGCTGGTGCGAGATGATGTCAAGCTTGCGTTGCGCAACGTCGATCAAGCCATTGGACAGCTGAAGGCGGTTATGCGGGAGGTGCGCCATTTCATCACAGGCCCACCTTCGGGCTTAAACTACAAGGATAACTTCGAGGCGAACGTCAGAGCGCTCGTGGACAGCATGACTGCGGCACACCCCACTTCAGTGGCGCTGCATATCGATGCGAACGCGGCTACCGCTATCACCAAGGGGCAAGCGGTTCACCTGCTAAACATCATCCGGGAGGGGATCAGCAACGCGCTTCGCCACGCCGAGGCGAAGCAAATCGATTTATCCATCGCGGGAAGAGGAGAAGCGACGCTCGTGGAACTGGTTGATGACGGAGTCGGATTCGATAAAAATGCCAAACGCAGCGGCCACGGCTTGGACAACATGAAGGCGCGAGTCGAAATGATGGGCGGACAGTTGGAGATTATCGGCAAACGGGATTGGGGCACGAGAATCGTACTGGAGATTCCTCATGAATCGACGGGAGTCGCAAGTTAAGACAAAAAAAATTCGGCTTTTCCTGGTCGATGATCACCAGGTTGTCCGCATGGGCCTGCGCTCGGTACTGGGCCAGGATTCGGAGATCTCAATCGTCGGCGAGGCCGGCACCTCCGCTGAAGCGATATCTCAAGTCATTGAACAAAAGCCGGATGTCGTGCTTCTGGATCTTCGGTTGCCGGACGGCAGCGGTGTTGATGTTTGCCGCGATATCCTCTCGGCGTTGCCCGAAATTCGCATTTTGTTTTTGACTTCGTACGGCGACGAAGACGCGGTGCTTTCAGCCGTGGTCGCCGGAGCAAAAGGATACTTACTGAAAGAAGTGGCTGCGGAAGAACTCATTCGATCGATCAAGCTTGTCGCCGCAGGGCAGCCCGTTTTAGACCCCACGGTGACTTCGAGGGTGATGAATTGGATGCAGGGCCTCAAAATGCCGCAACCCGAGGAAAAAACAGAGGGCCTGTCGCCGCAGGAGCACCGCATCGTTGCCTTGATCGCCGACGGTAAAACCAATAAGGAAATTGCCGTTGACCTCAAACTTAGCGAAAAAACGGTAAAAAACTATCTCTCCAACATCTTTCAAAAACTACAGATCACTCGCCGTTCTCAAGCTGCCGCATTTTTTGTGAAGCAGCACACTCAATAGCACCACTTGGCCGAGAACCGATAGGGCCATAAAACACCATTTATTTGCCCCATTGGCCTCTAACGCTTCTGGGGATTTCCGCGTTACGATTCGGTTGTGCAATATCACAGTTTTCACGCGCGCATGGATGAAGGCGAGCGCGGGCTCTTCGGCTTATCAAACGCAGGCGGGCAAGGAATTCGGCGCGGAGGGCAAGTCGCCTTGATGAAAAGAGGCATCGCTTGAAACCCGAGATTAATCAGATCCGATTACTGGTC
>JBFJTQ010000472.1:0-3671 GCA_041625275.1 Binatia bacterium
CGGGGCCGCTATGGTCACTGGCTTCGCTAGTCCGCGCGTCGAGAGAGCCGGAAGGTTTTCTACATGATGACCATTCGATCGCCTGATCTCTGGACAAGGAGGCTTCTCTTCCATGAGGCATCCTCCCGGGAAAAGTCTTTGCGGAAGTGCGCGCCCCGGCTCTCTTCTCTCATTAAAGCGCTCCTCGCTACCATTTCGCCCACGAGCAACGCATTTTCCACTTCAAGCAGTCCGCAGGAGGCCTGAGCTGAGTCGGCGGCGTTTCCCTCGACGGCTGCTTTCAGTTCACCGAAGATTTGCAGCGCCGTGCGCAGGCCCTCCGCGTCGCGGACGACCCCCACATGCCGCCACATCACGTCTCTAATTTTTCCCGTCAGGCTGGCGATCTCGGCCGGGCTTAACACTTTTTGCTTCCCGAGCCTGATTCGCTCTTCCGCTAGGCGCGAAATTAACTCTGAGTCGACTTGGGCGCTGCCTGCTTTGGCGGCGAAGCGGGAAGCCGATTGACCCGCGCGCGCGCCAAAAACCACAGCGTCCGTCAGGGCATTCCTCCCCATCCGATTGGCCCCGTGCACTCCAGCGGCGCTCTCACCGGCGACATAGAGCCCGTCGATACCGGTGCTGCCATCTTCGCCGATCGCCACCCCGCCGATGAAGAAGTGGCAGACGGGCGTTGTCAAAACAGGCTTCTCGGCACATTGCAACACGTCCCTAAATGCCTCCTTATAAACGAGAGTCGCGTGATCCTTGGGCCAGCGCTCATCATTGACGCCGGTCAGATCTAGAAGGACGCATCCATTGACGTCGTTGCCTTCTTGAATCTCGAGGAAGATTGCCCTGGAGAGAAGATCTCTCGCTTTGATAGCGACAGGCCTCTGTTCCAGGTGATGTTTCTCTAGCAGGTTCTCACCCTTGGCATTTCTAATTTCACCGACATCGGCAAGATTGGGCGGGAAAAGCCCGATCCCCTGGGCGTTAAGTCTCTGGTCATCGACTCCCAAAGGATAAAACTGGACGAACTCCATGTCTCTTAACTTCAGCCCTGCGCGGTAGGCCATCGCATAACCGTCGCCCGTGTTTCTCGGATCGTTATCGGTCTTGGCATAGAGACCGCCGGCGCCGCCGGTCGCCAAAACCACGCTCTTGCTTTCGATAAAAATCGGCTTCTCTGCTTTCGCATCAAAGCCCAAAAGCCCGCGCACGCTCCCTTCTTGAACGATCAAATCGACTGCCTGCAAGCCGGGATTCCATCTGACCTGCAAGGCATCGGCCCGGGTCCTCAGAGCCCTGGTCAGCTCGGAGCCTCGCGCATTCACGGGGCCTCCCGCGCAGATCACATACCCGTGGAACGTTTCAACTCTCAGGCCATAATCGCGGAGCTCCTTGAATCGCTGCGGCGCCTCTTCAGTCAGGATCTTGATGAAGCGCTCATCGCCAATGAATCTCCCCGACTCCACGGTATCCCTGGCATGGTCCGCGACAGAATAGCCTTCGGTGGTTATGGCCAAACCGCCACCGCTGCGGTCAGTCGAGCAGCCAGCGGATTTCAAGCCCAGGAGCACATCCGCGCCGTTCTCGCGGGCCTTAACGGCAGCCATGAGTCCTGCGGCTCCACCGCCGATAACGAGCACATCGGCCTTGTCGCAACGCTCCACTAACATAGTTCGCGGCTCTCGCTCTCCTTTAATGCGAAAGGAAAACTCCTTGCACTCGATGCGGCGTTGGAGGCTGTCGTGGTTCTCGCTCGAAGATGCCCGCAGCGGGTGAGACCGCCACATATCAAAGCTGCAAGGAAGTCCTCAGCAATTCCCGGACGACCTTTTCTCGGCGACTCGGCATCAATGGGTGGGAGTTTCACGCTTCCTGCCTTGACCGTCTCTCGCAGAACGTGAGCGGGAGCTTCAGTCTTGTCTGCGGAAATTCCGATTTGAGTGTGTCGTTGATTACACCAGCCGCCCAGTTGAGTCAAGCGCAAATCGACCTGGTTCCTTGCAGCTGGCATCGTGGTTCACTTCGGCCGTTACCGCCGACTTGTCTGGTCTGTTTGCTGCCTGCCAACTCCCTCGCCGCTTTTACAACGTGATTGATCCTTGGTACGTTGAAAGCTCTTAACTGTTGGTGACTCTCCATTGAAGTTTCGCAGTCCCTTTTCTTTTCCCGCTTCAGAACCACGAGTCTTTTACGGCTGGTATATCGTCGCGGTCGGATTTCTTTCCCACCTCGTTTGCGCATTTCACATGTCAAGCACGCTGAGCGTCTTTCTCAAGCCACTCACCGAAGATTTGAACGTCTCACGCGGAGTCTTCTCCCTGCTTCGATCAGGCGAAATTCTGGTTGGCGCTTTTATCGCGCCCTTCGTCGGGCCGCTGGTGGATCGCTACGGCGGGCGCTGGCTCATGGCCGGAGGCGCTCTGCTTGCGGGGATCGGATTTCTTCTCATGAGTCAGGTCACCGCATTCTGGCAGTTCTTCGTCATTCGTTTGCTCTTGGTAACAGTCGGCGGTGTTTTCATGTGTCACATGGTTGTGGCCGTGACTATCTCACGCTGGTTTGTCAAAAAAAGGGGACGGGCGATCGCCGTCGCAAGTTTAGGGCAGGGCCTGTCCAAGGTCGGCATCCCGCTTTTTTCAGCGGTACTATTTGCCCTCGTGGGATGGCGCTATACATGGGGAATCTTCGGCATTGTCACCCTCGTGCTCGTGGTCGTCCCGGCGATCGTTTTCATGCGGCCCAGTCCAGAGGAGATGGGTCTGAAGCCTGACGGGGAGGACCCGTTGACTTCTGACCGTGAGGCGCCGCGGCACGGCGGAACGCCCAAGAAAATTAGCAATGCAGCATCTGCGGCCGAGGAAGTCGTCTGGTCGCGGATGGAGGTGTTGCGAAATAAAACCTTCTGGCTCGTCTGTTTCATGTTTGGCATGGCCAATGTGGGAATTGCCGGTCTCAACCTCCATGTGTTCCCCTTCGTTTCCGACCTCGGATACCCGACGTTGGTCGCGGCCACGGTCATGAGCATTATCGCGTCAACACAGCTTGGCTCCACGCTGGTCTGGGGTTTTGTCAGCGAGCGCATGGATATTCGCAAATCAACCATGCTCATGTTTCTGATTCAGGCAGCGGGCCTGGCCTCCGCCATCGCCACTACTGGTCTGGCGTCGATTTATGCGGGTTTTTTTGTTTACGGCATCGGTCTTGGCGGGAGTTGGGTCTTGCAGGAACTCATCTGGGCCAATTTTTACGGGCGCCTGTCGCTTGGCACGGTCCGGGGCTTGGGAATACTAGTTACCCACGGCGTGGGTGCCGCGGGTGCGCCCTTCTTCGGCTTTGTCTTCGATACCACCGGCAGCTACATGATCTCGTTCCTGCTCTTCGGGCTGGCGCTGTTATTGTCGGCCCTCTTAAGCCTGATTGCGCGCGCGCCACGGAAGTAGTGCGCTGCGAGCGCTTGGCGCCTCCGAGACTCCTTGACGCAGTGTCGCACTCTCCCTCGCGGTTGACACAATATCCTCGTTTGAATACGTGTAATGGAGGATCGGTGATTTTCACTCGAAGCCGCACTGTGAAACTGTGAAAAGGAGAGTGTTATGAAAAAGATTCAACAGCTTTGCGCGATGATCGGGATTGGCCTCTTCGTGTCGATGGGGTTTTGCTCGCCTGTTAATGCAGAGAGC
>JBFJTQ010000473.1:0-3659 GCA_041625275.1 Binatia bacterium
CTCAGCTTGGTAGAGCGCACGGTTCGGGACCGTGAGGTCGGTGGTTCAAATCCACTCGCCCCGACCACTTCCATTTCAGAGCCTCATCCAAAAAAGTGCTGACGAAAATACCCTGACGAGCGCGGGAACATCTTTAATATGCCTCCGCACGGGTCGATAGTATTGTACCTACGACCCGCGACAGAGATTCTTGCCCAGCACTAGACAACCAAAGAATTTAAGATCCCTGACTCCCACGATTCTCGTGCCGGTCATTCCATGATCACCCGACACGTTGACAAAGAAGCACTTCGATCATAGAGAGTCTAAGAAAGCACTGCAGGTGCGACGTTTCGCAATGGACAACCCGATGTAATCGGTCTAGCCCGACATGTCTTTGATCGGCGTGTCAAAACCTATCGTGACGGCGATACAAGAACTGTGCTTTGCAAGGAGTCGATGATGAGCAAACCTGCGCGAATAACCGAAAAACCCATCGCTGAGTGGGGATCCGATGTGATCGTGGACATGCTCAAGGCGTTCGCCATCGAGTATGTCGCCTTGAATCCGGGCTCCTCTTATCGCGGCCTGCACGATTCGTTGATTAATTACGGCGGCAATTTCATGCCCGAGGCGATTCTCTGCCCCCACGAAGAAATCGCCGTTGGTGTGGCCCACGGCTACGCGAGGGCGAAAGGAAAACCGATGGCCGCCGCGGTCCACAACGTTGTCGGACTGCAGCACTCGTGCATGGCCATATACAACGCGTGGTGCGACCGTCTGCCGGTGATTGTTTTGGGTGGAACCGGTCCCACGGACACGGCGCATCGCCGGCCGCGGATCGACTGGGTTCACACCGCAGTCGTGCAGGGAAATCTCGTTCGCGATTTCGTCAAGTGGGACGATCAACCGGCCAGCGTCGAGGCCGTTCCTGAATCTTTTATCCGCGCCTATCGGCTGGCCACGACGGACCCGATGGGACCCGTTTACCTCTGTTACGATGCCGACGTTCAGGAGCGAAAACTTACCGCCGCCCCCGTTGCCCCAAGTCTCGATCGCTACCCGCCGCCGCTTCCCATGCAGGCGCCAGAAGAAGGCTTTGAAAATGCGCTGCGCCTGCTCGTTGAAGCCAAACGGCCTGTGATCATAGCGGATTGGGTGGGGAGAAACGAAACCGGGTTCAACAGTCTGAGGGAGATCGCGGAGCTTCTTGCCATGCCTGTATTCGATCAAAACGGCCGGTTTAACTTTCCCTGCCGGCATCCGCTTAATTTGACCGGCATGGAAAGGCAAGCCTTGCCCCAGGCCGATCTCGTTTTGGCGCTCGACGTTCCGGATCTGGAAGGCTCTGTGTCCAGGCGGGTTCAGGAACAGGGAAAACGCGGGATCGTCAACTTGCTGCCGTCTCAGGCAAAGATTATCAACGTAGCCCTCGATGATCTTCTCGTGCGCGCCTGGTCCCACGAGTTCAACCGAGTGCGCCAGAGCGACCTTTCCATCCTGGCCGATACCTCGGTGTTCCTGCCCGAGCTTGTCCGCCGCCTGCGCGCAGAAAAAAGCACGCTCGCCAGGATCGGGCCGGACATCGAGCAAAGAAGGGCGGACTGGGCAAAAATCCATGAAGAGGCAGACCGAGCGCGGGACGCCAAGACCAAGGCGGATTGGGACAACAAGCCGATTGCCTTGAGCCGCCTGTTTACCGAACTCAACGCGGTGCTCAAAAGCGAGGACTGGGTTTATACCAACAGCACCCGCTACGGCACGGAGAACTCATACCTGGAGGCAGACAAATTCAATCAGATCCTGGGCAAGTTCAAAGGCGGCGGGTTGGGTTACGGCCTGCCGGCTTCGTTGGGCGCGACCTTGGCGCTAAAGAATACGGGTAAAATCTGTGTCGACTTCCAGCCCGACGGAGATCTACTTTTCACCTTGAGCGGGCTTTGGACGGCGTCACATTACAGCCTCCCCTTGTTGATCGTCGTCTTCAGCAACCGCTCCTATTACAACGACGAAGAGCATCAGGAGCGCATGGCGCAACTCAGGGGAAGACCCGTGGAAAACAAAATCTACGGTATCCGCATTGAAGAACCCGCGGTGGATTTTGCCACCACGGCGCGATCCTTCGGCGTCTGGAGCACGGGGCCCGTGACGGAGCCCGGAGAGCTGTCCAAAGTGCTGCGCGAGGCGCTCCGAGTGGTCAAGGATGGACGCCCGGCATTGGTCGACGTCGTGTGCGAGATGCGCCCCTGAAAGATTCATGCTATGGAATCAAAGGGAAGCCGACCATCGATTTTGATACGATAAAAACGGGCTCAGCCCATTGGCTTGACCCCTAGTTTCAAAGAGCAGAGGTCTTATGCGAGCCATTGATGTTCATGTTCATCCGTCGACCCGGGGTCTGGACGGCGATGCCTATCATTATTTCAAGCGCGACCTAAACGCCTTGCCCACAACCGACGAAGATTTCGCCTCCCTCTACGCCGGGCAAGACGTGAAAGCATTAGTCATCGGCTGGCACCCTTCAACTGTGACGGATGGAATGCGCAACACAAACGAATACGTGCTTGGTTTAGTGGAGAAGCATCCGCAGGCCTTCGCAGGCGTTCTTGCTTCGCTGGATATGGGCGAAGTCAACGCGCAGCAGCGGAACGCCGTGGCCAAAAAACTGGCCGACAACCCCCTGGTGAAAGGCTTTAAGTTTCATCCACCCGACCAAGGGTTCTATCCCGCTGATCGAAAACATTACGAGCTGTGGGAGCTGCTGGCGGCCTCTGGCAAACCCGTCATGTTTCATACCGGGTTTACCGTCCTGGGTGCGGACAGCGACGGAGGTAAAGGCATTGCGCTGGACCATGGGCGCCCCATTCATCTCGATACACTGGCCAGTGATTTTCCGCGCATGAAAATCGTTGCAGCCCATCCCGGCTGGCCATGGGTGGAAGAGCTCCTTGGCGTCCTTACTCACAAGAAAAATATCTTTGTCGACACTTCCGGCTATCTGGCCGAACAGTTGCCGGACCTTTTCCAAAGAGCGATTCGCGGCCGGCTCCAGGACAGGGCGCTCTTCGGCACCGACTTTCCGTATGTCGATCTCGAAAAAGCACTCGTGAGCATTGACAAGCTCGGTTTCAAGGATAACGTCAAAGAAAAAATCCTGCGCGCCAATGCTCAGGCCGTCTTCCACTTGGAGTAACGAGGATATCCTTCAATGAAACGCTGCACTCGCCTCCTGCTGATCGCATCGGTATTTGTCTTTTTCCCGGGGCAATTCGAAGATTGTGCGGAGTCCACGGAGCTTCATGAATGAACTGGAGACGAGCGGGTTTATCAAGTCCGTGTGGCCCTAAGCCCGGCGCAAAGAACCTTGGACCGGCAAGGAACCATACAAGAAGCAGGTAGGATGGGGTTTGTATCCAGGAAAGAAAGCCGCTAGGTAAGTTCAGGAGGAGGTACCGCATGAAAAAGTTCTCTCTATTTTGTCTTATTTTTGTAACTCTGACAGTTCCTCTTCGGACTCCCGAGGTCACCGGTGCAAGTTTGACCGCGATCCGGGTTGGCTACCCGTCGCCCAGCGCCAGTTTCTTTCCCCTCTTCGCCACGAGGGAAGCCGGGTTGCTGCAAAAATACGGCTTTGACCCCGAGATGATTTATGTCCAGGGCGTGCAGATGATCCAGGTCCA
>JBFJTQ010000474.1:0-3658 GCA_041625275.1 Binatia bacterium
CGCCGATCTGCCCGCCCTCAAGAAAACGCCGCTGGCGCGCCGTTCTCCTTAAGGGTCTTGGTCTCTGCGCTTTGGGCTTTCGGCTTGAACGACAACTTTTGAACCTTTATTCAATTGATCTTTATGGCTGACCAGCTAAAGCAGGAGATCCTCCGCTACATAGAAACCCACAATACGATGACGCTCGCCACCTCCATGGGCGATGTCCCATGGGCGGCGACCGTCTTCTATGCCAGCGATGACTTCGAGCTTTATTTCTTTTCAGCGCCGGATTCGCGACACGGTCAGAACCTGGCGGCCAATCCGCGCCTGGGCGTCACGATTCAAGAGGATTATCATAATTGGCGCGAGATCAAGGGAATCCAGATCGAAGGAACGGCCAGGATGGTGGACTCTCTGACGCAGAAGGCAAGGGCGATGGCAGTCTATGCGCGCAAGTACCCGGACATCATCAAGCTCTTCACAAATCCGGCAAGCGGTGTATTTTACAAAGCGTTTTTGAAAGTGAAGTTTTATTGCGTGACTCCGGAAAGGGTATTTTTCATCAACAATGAGCAGGGTTTTGGAAAGCGCCAGGAACTGATTCTCGGGGATTAACCCATACGGGAGGCTCGCGCGTCTAAGGGAACAGGATGGGCCCATGTCACGACTTATAGGAAAAGACTTGACCGATGCGCTCTTGGACCGGCTCAGCGGGCGGAATGTAACCTCCCACGAAGGCAAGATTATTCCGATCTTTACGCTGGACGCGTCAGGCTGGCCGCAGCCCGCTTTGTTATCGTATTACGAGATCGTGGCCAAGGATTCCCGCACCATCGACATGGCGCTTTGGAAGAGCAGCTCGACGGCAAACAACCTCAGGCGCGCGAACAAGGTCACGCTGATGATCACGGACAGAAGCGTCAACTATTATCTCAAGGGAAGCGTCAGGGAATTGCAGGCTGAAATGCCGGGGGTCCCCGCCGTATCTCGATTTCGAGTCACCTTGGAGCAGCTTTTGGAAGATCAAGAGCCCAACGCCGAGATCACCAGCGGCTTGACGTACAAGCGCGTGGCGAGCACGCAAGCCGATGAGATCGCTGCGAAGGTCCTGGAGCATTTACGCGAGGAGCCATGAGACGCAGACCAACCCTTTTGATCGGCGTTGCGGCGCTTTTGCTCGCGGGTGCGGGGTACGGATACTGGCGCTTCGGCACCACGAGCAACAAGATTCCCTATGTCACGGTCCCGGTTAAACGGGCGAACGTCTCTCAGGTGGTTTCGTCCACGGGAACGCTGCAGGCCGTTGTCACGGTCCAGGTCGGCAGCCAGGTTTCAGGGACCATCGAAAAACTCTTCGCCGATTTCAACACCAAAGTGAAGGCAGGGCAGATCGTCGCCCAGCTCAATCAAGACAAGTTCAAGGCCGCCGTCGATCAGGCCCGGGCTAATTTGCTTGCCGCCCAGTCTAACCTGGCCAAGTCGGAAGTCAGCGCGGCGGACGCCAAGAGAACCCTGCAGCGAAACACTGAGCTCATGAAGCGGCAGCTCATCGCTCAAAGCGAGCTGGATGCGGCTCAAACGGCGCACGATGCCGCCTTAACCCAGCTCGACGTCAACCGGGCCCAAATCGCGCAGGCCCAGGCCGCCTTGAATCACGCCACCGTAGATCTCAACAACACGGTGATTCATTCGCCCGTGGACGGCATCGTGATCTCCCGCAATGTCGATGTCGGCCAAACGGTCGCCGCCTCGTTGCAGGCACCGACGCTGTTCACCATCGCGAACGACCTTTCGAAAATGGAAGTGCACACCAACGTCGACGAGGCCGATGTCGGGGACATCCAGGAAAAACAAGTCGTCACTTTTTCGGTCGATGCCTTTCCAACGCGCCGCTTCAAGGGGCGGGTTTACCAAGTCCGCAACGCGCCTACCGTGGTGCAAAACGTCGTCACTTATGTAGCCGTGGTGAGAATCGACAACAAAGATCTGCTGCTTAAACCCGGGATGACCGCCAATGTGCAATTCCTGGTCAGCCAGCGGGAAGATGTCCTGACGATTCCCAACATGGCGATCCGCTTCAAGCCCGCCCAAGACACAAACGAGGCCCAAGAGCTGCTGCGTCAGGAACAGCGCAGGGCAGCGGCGACACCCAATGCAAAGCGGACAAGCCGCTTCGGCGGGAGAAGCGGCGCAAGAGCGGGGCGTCAGGTGCGGATTTACGTTCTAAGAGACTCCAAAGCAGATCCCGTGCAGGTCGAGCTTGGCATTACGGACGGGTCGAAGACCGAGATTCGGGGAGGCGGTGTCGGCGAGAACGACTTGGTGATCGTGGGCATGGCGAGCGGCGCGGCTTCGAGCAGTTCCTCGGGGGTCGTAAATCCGTTTCAGCCGGCGCCTCCGCCCCGCGGTCGTGGTTTCCGATGAGCGAGGTCATTCGCGTCGAAGAACTCGATAAAACCTACCGCATGGGCGATGTCGAGGTGCCGGCGCTGCGCACGGTCAACCTCGCTATCGGGCGGGGCGAGTTTGTCGCGGTCATGGGGGCTTCCGGTTCGGGGAAGTCCACCTTCATGAATATTTTGGGATGCCTCGACCGGCCGACTAGGGGCAGGTATTTTCTCGAAGGGCGGGAAGTGGGATCTTTGTCGCGAGACGAGTGGGCCCATATCCGTAACCGGCGAATCGGTTTCGTCTTTCAAGGGTTTAACCTGCTTCCCCGCACGACAGCGCTTGAGAATGTCGAGCTGCCGATGATGTACAACGGTTTTGCGGGTAAACAACGTCACGAGCGAGCCGTGGAGGTGCTCTCGCTGGTGGGACTGGAGAATCGTCTCGATCATAAGCCCAATCAGCTTTCCGGCGGGCAACAGCAAAGGGTCGCGATCGCCAGAGCGCTGATTAATCGGCCTTCCCTGATACTCGCCGATGAGCCGACGGGCAACCTCGATACCGCAACGAGCGCGGAGATCATGACTCTTTTCCAACAGTTGAACACCGAACAAGGCATTACCATCGTGCTCGTCACGCATGAAACCGAGATTGCGCATTATGCACAGCGGCGGGTGTTGTTTCGTGATGGCAGCGTCGTTTCCGATGAGAGGGGAAATCCGTGAAGGAGCCTCACCCGGCAGCTAGATCGTTCCATTTTGGTTCGAGGCATTGACACATGTGGTTGATGACCTTCAAGATTGCGCTGCGCGCCCTGGCGAGAAACAAGCTGCGCGCTTTCCTGACGATGCTCGGCATCATTATCGGCGTCGGCGCCGTGATCGCCATGGTGGCCATCGGAGAGGGCGCGAAGGCGACCATCCGCTCGCAGATTGCCAGTCTGGGAACCAACGTCCTTATCGTGCTGCCCGGAACGGCGACTCAGGGCGGCGTGAGATTCGGCTCCGGCGGCGTGACGACACTGACAGACGGCGATGCCAGGGCAATCATGGCGGAAATCCCGTCGGTGGCTCTCGCTTCGCCGGCTTTGCGGCGGGGAGAACAGGTGGTCGCCGGCAATCTCAACTGGGGAACGCTCGTTCAAGGGGTGGCGCCGGAGTACCAGCAGATCCGCGACTGGCCCCTCACGGCCGGGCGCTTTATCCATGATGGCGACGTTGCCAGCGCGGGAAAGGTAGCGGTGCTCGGGCAGACGATGGTGCGTCAATTGTTCGGCAACGACGATCCC
>JBFJTQ010000475.1:0-3655 GCA_041625275.1 Binatia bacterium
CCTCCTTCTCCTCCACATCATGTGGCCAAGGAGGGTTAGATTCTCAAATGGCGCAACGAACCTTCACTCGGTTAGATTATACACGGCGCAATACGGAACCGGGCATTATAGATTCCGATCATTTACCCTGCCCAAGGGCAACTGTGGGACGAGACAACCCCGGGGAGAGAACAAACCATGAGCGAGATACGTTTCGTCGATACGACGCTGCGCGACGGCCATCAAAGCCTCTGGGCCGAACGCATGAGCACGGGAATGATCCTACCGATAGCCTCACGGATCGACAACGCCGGCTTCGAAGCGGTAGAAATCTTGAGCCCCTCTTTTTTCAAGAAATGCGTGCGCGAGCTCAAAGAGGACCCGCTGGAGCGGGTGCGGCTGGTAGCCAAACGCGTGACCCACACCCGGCTCAGGGCCATCCGCAGCCGCCATATTACCGGCTTTCACCTGACCCCTGCGGCGGTCTCCGATCTCTGGCTCGAGCGCATGGCGGCAAACGGCATCAAAGAGTTACGGTCCTCGGATCCCTCCAATACGCCCTCCCACTGGAACCAAATGGTGCGCGATGCGCGGAGAGTCGGGCTCGATACGGTGGTGAATCTCATCTTTTCCATCTCGCCGAAACACACCGACCATCACTACGTCGAAAGGGCCCAAGCGGCGGCCGAACTCGATGTCAGCCGTATCTGTCTCAAGGACCCGGGAGGACTTCTCACGCCGGAACGCACCCGGGCTCTGGTGCCGCTGGTTCTCAAACATGCCGGCAACATTCCGGTGGAGTTTCATACCCACTGCAACACGGGCCTGGGGCCGATTTGCTGTCTTGAGGCCCTCAAGCTCGGCATCCGCTCTGTCAACGTTGCGCTCCCGCCGCTGGCAAACGGTTCCTCCAACCCGTCGGTCTTCAACGTCGCTCAAAACGCCCGTGCCATGGGTTATGCCACCGCGCTCGATGAAACGATACTGCGCCCGGTCTCCGACCACTTCATGTCCATTGCCAAACGTGAAGGGCTTCCCATAGGAAGACCTCTGGAATACGACGCGTGCCATCCGATTCATCAGGTCCCGGGCGGTATGATTTCTAACTTTCGCCATCAGCTTACCGCAGCGGGCATGGCCGACCGCGTCGAGGAAGTCTTGGAGGAGACTGGACGGGTCAGGGCCGATTTCGGCTATCCCATCATGGTCACTCCGTACTCACAATTTGTCGGTGTGCAGGCCGCGATAAACGTGATCGTCGGTGAGCGTTATCGGGAAGTCACCGATGAGGTCATCCAGTACGCCCTGGGTCTGTGGGGGGAGGAAGAAACGGCGGGAATTGCGACGAATGTAAAGGACAAAATTCTCAGCCGCCCGCGGGCTAAGGAACTGGCGCGGTGGGAACCGTCGGAGATAACGCGGTCAGAACTGAGGGAGAATCTAGGCGGTCCAAGCCTCAGCGACGACGAACTCCTGCTGCGCTATTTTGCCGGTAGTGCTGAGGTCGAAGCTATGCGCCAGGCAGGGGCCCCGAAGGACTACCTGAGCGGTAGACAGCCTCTCGTGACGCTTATCGATGAGCTGAGCAAGAGGAAGAAGCAGAATCAGATCTATATCAGCAAGGCCAACTTCTCCCTTCGATTGGAGCGAAAAGCCAACAGATAACCCGCGCTCGTGAGCGCGTTGTGCCGCGTTGATCCCGGATTCCGCTGTTGAGATTGACGGCCTGTGCCGAGCGAGGGACGAGCCCGGAGCGGCGAAGGCATAAAAACGGAAAATTTCAATGCTCATTGTGGTGCTTGGCTTCTTGTCGCCTCTTACCTTGATGTGCAACTCCATTCACCGCAGCTCGCTGGAAACTACAAGGTACAGGCCCATTGCCCGCGACCGGAGAGGCTTGCTCCTCGCTCGTTCTTCCTGTGAATAATCCTGGTTGGGTCTGTTCCGGTAAGAGCGCAACCGGCTTAAACGGATTAAACGTTTGGAACGGCTTGAACGTTTTGCTCCATAGTGCAAGCCCCCGGTTACGACAGCCGCTGCCTGAGCCATTCGGTTACGATGCGCACGACTTCGTCGTTCGACTGGCCCTTTTTGCGACCCATATGACCGGCACCCGCCATAATCCGCAGATCCTTCGGGCTGCCGTGCTCCGCTAGCAAATAGAGATCGCTAATGGGATGCTGGTCGTCTTCCTTGCCGTTAATGCAGAGCAGCGGTGCGCACGGTTGATCGATTAAACCTTGCGTGACCAACGACAGACTGGGCGCAATTCTTAACGTTTCTTCGAGTGACTTCGCGCGGAAGATATAGGACCGGGCATCGAGCAGACTCGCCGGTCCCATCAGGTACTGTGAAGCCGTCACCGTCAGCGCGGGCCGCAGCCATTCTTCCTGAAAGGTCCGATGCACCCCCGCGCCCCAGTTGACGGCGCCGCGTAGCCGCTTGGCTTCGACGTGGGCGAGTTTTGCCGCCCAGTATCCGCCAAAACTGCCGCCCATGCAGGCGATACGTTTACCATCGATGTCCTGCCGGGTCTCGAGATAATCCATCGCCGCTGAGAAGGTGCGCTCGGCGCGGGGATCATTACCCAGGCACGGGTTCTCGCCCGTCCCCGGCATGTCAATGGTGAAACAGGCGAGTCCGATACTCAGCAATTTGTCATTATTGGTTCGTCGATCTTCTTTCCAGCCATCGACCCCACCCCAGTGCATGACGACCGGTGGGCGGTTCGCTCCCTTGGGCACCTGAAGGTAGCCCACCACTTTTTTCCCTTCGAAAGGAATTTCCACTCGTTCGAGTGGCGGTTCCATGGTCGGCGCGGCTCTTAGAAATGTCCGCAATGCGCCATGGTAACACTTCATCTTCTCCGGACTGCTTGGGACAGGGTAGCGCCCCACGCGATAATACTCGTAAGCAAGGTAAAAAGTCTCCCCCGCTTCCTTCTTCTTCTCTCGCTTCTCCAGTTCCTCGGCCTGCGCTTCGTATTTCGCGCCGACCTTCCCCCATTCGCGTCCCCATAAATCCGGATCGAGGCTATTGAGATTCTCAAGCACCGACTCGACATCCTCCCGCTTGACGCGCTCGAACGGGTTGATTCTACCGGCGCGGTGCAGGATGTCGGCTTTGATTTCTTCGATGGTTTTTTCCGCCATACTTTGTTCTCCTAAAAGTCTCGCGCACAACGAAAAAGAGCCATTGGCAGGGCAAGAGGCGAGCGAGAAAACTATCCCTACCGCTGGCCCCTGAGTCGGGGATCGAGCACCTCCCGCAGACCTTCGCCGACGAGATTGAATGCCAGAACGACGATGAGAATAGAAACCCCTGGAATAAAAAAGAGCCACGGCGCATCAAAGATGAAATCCTTGCCATCGGCGAGAATATTACCCCAGGTCGCATCCGGTGGCTGCACGCCAAAGCCGAGAAAGCTAAGGGCCGATTCCGTGAGAATCGCCGAGGCAACCCCAATGGTGGCGGAAACCAGAACCGGGGCAATCGCATTGGGCACCATGTGACGAAATATGATCCGTCGCTCCGGCAGTCCCAGAGCTTTTGCCGCCACCACAAAATCCTGTTCCTTTAAGGCGAAAAACTCAGCGCGCACGAATCGGGCCGTTCCCATCCAGCTAGTCAGCCCGATGACGATCATGATGTTGTAAATGCTGGGCGGGAGCAGCGC